>NZ_JBBODA010000008.1:0-281422 GCF_038002705.1 Paenibacillus sp. FSL H7-0716 | reverse complement strand
TTACACAAAGATACCTTTTTTCATTAAAAGCTTACGGCTCAATCCCCCACACAAGCTGACCATTCATATACCCGGTGACCTGTTCATTGTTGATGAACTGACTGCTGGATGCCTTGAACGAATAATCATTAGCCTGGTTGTAATTGGACCAGTCGGTTTTGGAGAAACGGGTTTGAATTTCTGCGCTCTGACCTGGATTAAGTGTTCCAGCCGAACTCGTGAAACCAATTTCCAAAACATAATCTGCACTGGCAACAGGAGTCGCCAGCTTAACGAAATTGCCGGTTACATTCGCATTTCCGATGCTGGCCCAGTCGATCCAGAAACTCTGATCTTTCTCGCCATCAATCGTATAGTAATACCGGACCTTCACATCACTTAGTTGAATCGCTGAATCACCGGTATTGACTACTTTGATTTTGGGTGAAATCCCGTTGGTGGAGGCACTTGTGTTGCCATTAAAAGCTTGGACCGTCAAATCTCCAGTGGGTACTGGAACACTGCTATCCGTTACGTTCACTGTAAGAACAGCATTATTTCCCCCATTAAAATGAAAGGTTATCGTATTCTGTCCCAGCGGCAGCGTGGAAAGATAGGATTTTTTCAGAACAACAGCAGCGCTTGATGCCGTATAATCCTGACTCGCTAAAAGTGTGGAATTTCCATTTGTGATACTTGCAAGCTGGTGTCCATTTAAGGTAAGGGCTACGGAAATATCCTGGGCTAGATTCGCCGCTTTATCAAATGCAGCACTCACGGGTGCAATGGATGCGCTTGGCGTGGAATCGATAATTTTCACTTTTAATACGGGATCTTGTCCTTTATTAAAATCAAAGATGATCGAATGCTCACCAACCGGCAGTGTCGCCAGAAATGCTTTTTTGAGCAGCAGCGTATTTCCACTCAAGGTATAATCCTGAGTCTCTATTAATGTATTTGCGCCTGCCCGGAGAGCGGTTAGCGTATTGCCGTTTGAATTCACGGTGATGGCTTTGTCACTCTGATTGGAGGCATTTTTATCAAATTCGATGTTTGCAGGTGTGATAGACGCACTTGGAATTGGATTGTTAACCTTCAAATCAGGCAGCTCATCGAGCGTGATTACATAATTGCTTTGGTACAGCGTTGTTAAGGTGGCCGGATAATTAAAGGCGGAACTCATGAGATGCTCACCATACCACGGTAAGAAATAGAGCCAGCCCGATTTTTCCTCTGTCAGATTCTGAACGCTTGGAACGGTGTCGTTCTCCGTCATGGCTACCATTTTCTTACCGCCCGTTAAATCAACAAGCTGATAGAAAATCGAGGTAATCGCGTCCTCATTGGGAACACCAGACAAACCGTCATAGCGGTTATAGATCGTGTTGTATTTATCATAGCCTACAATATCCACCTGATCATCGCCGGGATACCATGCGGGAGAAGTGCTGTAGACATAGCTGTTGTAGGTCCAGATCAAATTATGCAGACCGTACGTTTCTGTAAGTTCAGTATAGAGCAGATCCCACAACTGCTTGTATACCTCCGAGCCTGCCGAAGCCCACCAGAACCATGCACCTTCTCCATTCAATCCGCCGTTGCCCTCCGCCTCATGGAAGGGTCTGAAGATAACCGGCACATTGTTATTTTGCAGAATCTGCAGTTGCTCCGCCAAATCCCCAATGGCCAGTTGTACATATTGGTATTCTTTCGTACCTGGAACTACCGCATTAGCTGTATTAAAATTGGTTTCTGTCGGCTTGTAGGTGGCTTTCTTCCAATCCACAAATTCCCCGAGCTGATAGGCGGTGAAATCTCGGGGCACAGTGATATGCCAGCTGTTTGTCGCAATCCCGCCCCGGTTATTCACCCAATCGATCATACGGGCGGTCGTACCATCCTCCCAGCCGTAAAGCGGATTGTAGTTCATCAGATCAAATCCGCGGATCGCTGGATACTTTCCCGTTAAATTGTGAATCCAATCAAACTCCAGCTCGGAATTGCCGTCATTTCCGCCTCCGTAAATCTCCTGCTGGCCGGAGATCATATGATTGCCGTAAACCTCCGTTAAATAATTCATCAGAAGCTGAGTTTCCGGAGTCGATCGAGTATCGCTAAGGACAGGTTGCACATCCAGGGGATCAAGATCGGCATAATCCACAGTGAAGGTATCAAAATAAGCGAAACCCCAGCCAGCCTTCAGTTGAATAGTGTTGCTGCCTTGATTCAGCTTGTGATAGCCAAAATCGAAATTCGACCATGTGGTCGTATAGGGCAGCATATACGACCCCTTCGTAACGCCGTTAACGGCTAAAGATTGAAGCCTGCCGTCAGCACTGAGCTCCTGCATATAACGTGTGGAGATCGTATACATGCCGGTTTCTGGGACAGTCACTGTGAAGGAAATTGTACCGGAATTCTGCATCCAGACAAATCCACTTCCAGAGTATCCGGGTTTGGGCTGTCCGTAAATTTGGGTCGTCACTTGAAGATCGGAGGTGAGCTGAGCGTTTTCGCTTTCAATTGTGAAAAGTGCGTTGTCTGCATGAACGGGCGGCGCTGTCATCAATCCAAGCAGCAGAGTAAATGCCAGCATCATTGTGATTGCCTTCTTGAGCAAATTTTTCATTTCCACCTTTCCTCCCTATGTTAAATATGGTAAATAAAAGTTCAATATACCATCTCTTGGATGCGCTTTCATAGATAAGATAGCATATATTCCATATTTTGTAAATCTATCAAATCGAGAAAATTTCCACATGCAAAAAAACTCCCACCAATATTTATTAGGAGGATTTTGCCGCCTTCCAAGTAGAATGTTGAGCATTTTTTGATGACACATTATCGAAAATGAGAACTGTAAAATTTTGAAGGAGTCCCATGAAGAAATATGAGTATGTAGTTTAAGAAATTAATCAGCCATCCGGCAAAGTGTTAAGACAGTTTCATTTTCATAAGCATGTTGCCGAAATCATCCGCAAAAACGCCCAAGCCGAAGTCCAAAATGGACATACCTCTTCCATTCCACACAAGACAGGCCGGAAACTTAACACAATAAAATAAGCCGGAGCGCATGACCACTTATACTCCGGCTTGTTTTTATTTCAAGTTATTTTGAATGAATTCCCGGTCCGCTTTTTTCAAATACTTCAGTGAAATTCAGAATACATTCTTATTTCAATTTAATATGAATATATCTTTCTTTTAAATACTGAATCATACTATCTTCAACGATCAAACAACTTACTTCATCACGTTTGCTAACTTTCCCAATCTTGGATAACCAGTTATGAGAACCTATAAACAAATACTTATCATCAACTAACAAAATTTTAGAATGAATAGGAGGAATATATTGAAGTGCTTCCCCCATTACCTCTTTCAGCTTTGAAATTGATAGTTCAATATCTGATTTTCTTCCAAATGCATAATCCTTCATAACAATACTATTAATATCATGGATATCGATCCCTTTCCCCCCTCTATATCCAAAACCAATTCGGATCTCCACGCTTTTAGCTATCGCCGCCTCAACAATGTCAATAAACTCTTCATTAACCACGTACGGCATGATCCAAGGGGAGAAGATTACTATTGACTTCGTGGCATAACGCATTGCTTCTATTAATACCTGATAGTGCTCTTCTGGTGTTATAATTAGATGTTGCGGTATATGCTCACGAATATATGCTGAAAATACATCATTTTCATTCTCCATCTTATCAGTTGGAGTAGTAAACAACGCAAAAGAAATAGCTTTCATATCTGGACTTACAGTATGAAATTGTTCGTCATAGGGGCTAATGCCTACGCCCTTTTCCATAATAATCCTAAGAACATGATGCAAATAATTATGTTCGAGATTGGAAATAATATCAAGGTTCCCAACCAACACAAACTGTTCTTTGGCACGGGATAAAGCTACATTTAGCATATTAGACCGACCACCAATAAATGCAGTAAGTCCTTGTTTTTTAGAAATATTACTATCGATGACTGAGCTGAAAATTATATACTTCTTTTCCTGCCCTTGAAAGGTATGTACAGTACCGATATCTACTCCAGCAATAGCTGCTTGCAACTTTTCCTTTTGTTTACTGAATGGAGTTATAATTCCGATTTGTTCTTTAGCATCTTCGCCGTACTCCTTCACATAAGCATCTACTAAATTCTTACACACCTGCACCTCTGAAAGGTTAAAGTGGGCTCTGCGATCCTTTAAACCTCGCACGTCTATTGCTACCAAATTTCGTTTAAACAATTTGTCATGGTTGTCTTTATTAATGATAGAAAGTATGTTTCCATAAACATATTGATTCGAAAATAACATTATACTTTCCTCGCATCGGCGATGCTCGGTTAAGATCATTCCTTTTCTTTTTCCTTGGTAATCGTATTCGTATATATTAGAATTAAGATCAACGTAACTTTGTGCACTATTGCGCTGCACACAGAGCGTATCATGATATGTCTCCGGTATAGGCTGAAATTGCTCAATCACATTGCTTTTTAAGAGCCTTATAGGCTCCAATTGCTCAATGTCCCCCACTATTATAGCTCTTCTGGATCGAAACAAAGGACTGCTCAAATAATGCGGCATAATCTGCCCTGCTTCATCAACAAGTAAGGTGTCAATTAGTTGCGGCAACAAATGAAAGGTTCTCTCCCCGAGGGAATGTAAGGTAGAAGTGGCGACTGGAAAACAAAGAAACATTGTGTCCCAGAGACTCTGAATCCCTTTTGCATATTGAATGTCTCTTTTGTTTCCTTCATTGAAAAAAGGATTGAACCAGCTGCCTTCACATATCAAATTCAAGTTATGTATTATTTCTTCTGCATGTTGTAAAATGTACTGTTCTGTCACTCTCAAGGAGAGTAAATACAGCTCGTGACGGTTTTTTAGAATAATAGGATTGCACGAAAAGTCAAATCTGCTGTTTAATGAGATTTCTTCAAACTCCCACTTATCACAGAGTTCCTGTTCCTTTAACATCTGTAATTCCAACAATTCAATCACCTTATAAAGAAATTGCAATTTCCGGTTCAAAGCCAGTTGTTCTTTTTTTTGATCAGCAAGTTGTTCCTGAATCTCTAATACAATCGATTTCTGAACATTAAGATCGTTTATGCAGGATGGTAATCGCTTATCTAGTAATTCTTGTTCCTCGGCTTCTTTATTCTTGATCAAACGATTTTCAATATAAGTTTCAGAGGGATATACCTTAAAAAATTTTTTTCTTTTTGGAATAAGCCAACCAAACCAACTACTCTTCTTCCACCTTAGATATTTCTCTAAAATGCTGTAGCCTTCCTTGATCTCTTCGGGTATGACTCGCAATCGCAACTTGGTTTCTTCCACTTTCTTTTCCAAATTTCTGATTTTCTGTTCGGAGTCTGTATGTCTATCCTTCAAAGCATTCATTAAAATTTCGAGTTCAACAACCCTTTTTTCGGACTCCTCCCTTTCGCTTATAAATCTCGATCTATCTTCAGCGGTGCTTATAGATGTTATTTTATTGTCAGTATAGAAACGAACTGTCTCCTCTCTTACTTCAATGAATCGCTCTATATCACCATAGATATTTTCAAGTTTGTTATATGTATCATTAAATTGAGTTCTCACTTCAGGCAGGGGATATTGGTTGTACTCAGTTTCCAGCCCTTTAAGAAACATTGGAACAAATTTCTTCATGAATGACTCTTTATTAGTGGCATTTCCTAATCTTGCGCAAAAGAAGCCGTTAATTTGCTCATTTTCTTCTTCGTTTGTTACAAATCGAGAAAAGTATGCCACTTCTTTAAGCAGCTCTAACCCAATATTATCCACGGCTTTATTGTTGGTGCTAGTTAGAACCATCGAGTAAGTTCGTCCACTACCAGTGATCGGATAACGATATAGTTCGCTACTTCTTTCCTTAAACCGCTCCCATGGCTGCTCCCATACCTCAATCAGGCCCCTTGCTTTTTTCACCATATTATCGGCAAAAATTTCTTTGAGCAGTGTACTTTTCCCTGTACCTGGGGGACCGTTTACCGATAGAAGAGTGTAGTTTTGAGCTGCATCAAGCGTATGCCATTGCTTCTCATTGATCGGATAAGAACCAGTATAACTTCCATAATGAAATAACTTGCCATCTTCTGAGTTGTTATACTCTACAGTGGACTGTCCCCCTATTAAATAAGTCGACAACAACTCCGGAAACTTTACTTTCTCTGAAACTAATTCAATAATACGTTGAATCTCCTTTTGAAAAATCGGTCTTGTCATCTCCTCCAATGTTTCGAATGTAATAAACGCCTGATTGAGTTTCTGCCAGCCTTCATAAGATTTAAAGTGTTCAAGGGTTTTCCCGTATCTTGACGATAACTCTCTATTCAGAATATTTATGATTTCAAACATATTCGTTTGTTGTGCATAGTCATTTGCACTTAGCAATTCCTGTAAATTATTTTTTTCAAGCTCAGCAATCTCAGATGTTGCACAATTTGTGAGCTTAGCGATAATGATCTCTAAGCTTTCCCGATTGATAAAAAAACTATCTACCTTAAGGTTTTGATCCTCAAATCTGCACATAAAAGTAATCAAGGGCTTTATCGTTGTCTCTTGTTTCGTTTTTTTCTTTAAAAGTGGATAGCAAATTGTTGTGGTATCTACTAGTAAACTTTTTATAAATTCTTCAGTATTTGCTCTATTATCCGTATATACGAAGGATATCCAGGATAAAAAATCGGCTACCTCCATTTCTCCTGAGACAACAAGTTTAATACTTGATCTAAGCTCATCGTCGTTGTACTTTCCTTTCTTAAGCTGATCTTTTATATCCTTGTAATCCGTAAGCTTTTTGAATATAGTGAAAACTTTCTTATCGAAAGAATGTTCTTTTAAAGTACTGGTATTACTCAAATGATCATCACTAAAGAGTTCACCTTCCACCTTAGAAAGCGAATTTTCCATTAACGCTGTCTTTTTCTCATATTCAATAAAATACCTAAGTACGGTTCTAGCATCCAACAAGGAACTAACCTCCATAAAAACCATATTTCTATAAGATAGTCTTATTATAGAACATTTAAGGATGTTGTATAAAGTTAGTTACCGATAAAAAGGCTTCTGCCGTTTTTTCAGCAGAAGCTCTAATAATAATTGATTCACACGAACATCTCATCAATGACAGGTCGAATATCCCATACGGAGGGAAATTCGGTTTTTTTGTTTCTTTTACCTAAATCCCCCTCACTTCAAGCGTACCAACTCTTCTTACAACTTAAAGTTTCGGAGCGGCTTTCCGTACCGTACCAAAACATGCCATAAGAGTTTTAATTCTTGAAGTACATCTTTTTCGGTTCCTCGGTCCCGCCATGCTGAAGGATCATGCTTTAAGTGCATAGCAGCAGATCCAATCATGCTCGTATCGATATAACCGTGATGAGCAATACGCTTAGCCAAGGAGGGCATCGTAGGACCTCTAAAATCTGAAGGCACTTCGTCTACCCACATCGCGAATCCCATGTGCCAATAGAGTTGGATGGCATACTGTAAACATATTTGCTCCAGGACTCGCCCTGTTGGAGTACCCTTGAATGAAGGATCGGCAACTAAAATTTCCACATCTTCCTTTAGACGGATGTTTCCATGAACTTGCGCTTCAATATAGTGGTTAAGATTACGTTTAGCTTCACACTTTGAAGGGTCTGAAAACGGCATTGTGAGGTTGACCCGAAGATGGTCGACTAATTTTTGTGATTGAAGATCTTTTTCCCCTAGAGCGGAATCTCTTAAGAAAATCTCCTCTAGTAATGCCGCCATCATATCATCAAATTCTGCATATGTCCCTTTCTGTACAGGGTTTTGATGCGAATCCATATAGGTGTATGTACTGCGATAAGAAACCTCAGGGGATAGGAGGAAATAGCAGGAGCCAAAGCGCGGAGCTGGCCCATCCGAATGACGCATCAAATCAAGAGCGCCATATTTAGGGCGTTCGCTATTCGAAGCACCCTCTTGTTGGTATGCCCCTCCAAATAGTCTTTCCTCCCACAAATCACGTGGACCGCCAGAATAGGCTGATACACTACCACTGGATAACAAGGTCTCAAATTGGCTCTTGTACACGCCTTGCTCCAATAGCGCCTCTGCAACACTTTTCTTTACCGGATCTAGTCGATCTGGATGGAAATGAAGAGCAATCTTCGCATGTGACATTATTTTGACCATAGCATCTTCAAACTCTTCCCGATCCACATTAGACATTTGAAGAATTTCATGGATGGTCTGAACTGCTTCACTTTTTCTAGTTCGCGCGTAATTCGTAACATATTCTAAAGCCGATAATTGTGACTCCGATAGTTCCTCAGTGAACTGAGACTCTCTTATTTTATTGGCATTTGCATAGCCTTTCCACTCCATTGCTTATTCACTCCTTTCTAGACCCCGTATATAAGAAAAGAGACTTGATTTCTCCTCTCAGTGTATCAAACGCTTCTTCACTTAAAACTTCATATCCTTACCATCGCGGAATCCGATAACTTTACGTGGATCTGGAATGATATTAATTCAAAATAGTAATCAACTCGATTAGCTCGTAAAGTGCTGTCAAATAGGGACTCAAAACAAATGCCATTCAGTTAACCGTCAGTGTCACAACCACTCAACCATTATTAGAGCGTCTCAGCCAATTTCTGAATCTTTGAGTGGGAAATTAAATATACATTGCCTATAATGTCGATTTTGCTGCCCTTCACACGTACAGTACCATCTTTGTCTGCCGCCACATAAATATCCATTTTATTCGATAAAGGGAAACGCTCCTCAATCATCGCGGTGTTATCATGATCAAAATGAGCTTCAAAAGAAAAGTGATTAAGAGCCATACCTTCACAAACAGTGCATTCATCCACATATTCATCAGACATGTTCATCCCACCAGCACTTGTTCCCATTACAACAGCATTGCTTTTTTTAATCAAATCCGATAATTCATATTCCGTCAAAAGGTACTTTTGGTCGCGAGCGGTTCCACCACATAAAAAAACGACAGAGGCGTTTTGAATTAACCGCTGGGCATCTTCCTTCTGCGTGCGGTCATCAATGAAATGATATTCATCAAAATAAATGTTAGCCTGATTAAACCATGTCCTTTCAAAAACACTATCAATATTAACTTGTTCATCACTAAAATCAGACGATTCAGCGCTAATCATAACGAGCGATTTTCTGTCTGTTATATCCTCATGCAACACATTGACTAGCTTCTCAGAAAAACCCTTATCATAAAACCAATCTAAGTAATAGTGAGTTTTCATCCGTAATTACCTCCATATGTAATATTTATATTTATCCATTATGTTTATCAAAATCCATAGTGCCAGGCAAGATAAAAATGTCTATAGTAATATAAATTTAGAGGCATAATCAAGGTTCTCTATCTGTGCTAGATCCACATTAAGCTTATCCGGCGAGGAAATGGGCCACGTATTTTTGTTCTGCACCGATTATCATCACCTCCTTTTATATCATGGACATCGTACCATATAATGGAATTCAATAAATCTTACAAATTAATTAAAACAAAAAAATTCAAGCATCATTAGTTCCTTCGGTGAACAGCAAAAAGACTTACTCGAGGTATCGATCCCTTCAAGTAAGTCTTTATTTCTAAAGTTATAACGTTACTAGTCCCTTAAACGAAAACATACTCCCCATCACCAATCCGAATCGTCTTCCCTTTCAGCTCTAACGAATCCGTTTCAAAAACCACCTGCTTGAATTGGTTTTCGTCTCCTTGCACGAAAACAAATGATCTATCGCCAATCTTAAGGCTGAAGGTATCATCCTCTGGCTTCGTAACAGGCAGTCCGAATATGGTTCCCCAATGGTTGGCTGCAGCTTCAGGATCGGAGACATGAAATACAGCACGGACGATTTCGACTTCTCCCGCAGGATGAGGCTTAATGACTCCAGATGATGTTAATCTTTCCACTCGCTCTGTATCCGTTCCGCTCCATTGAATGATGAACGGATAGACCAGTCCCCCAAAGTCACCAGCAATGGTCATCATCCGCCACTCTATTAATCTGCCCTCGTTATCTAGACGCTTACCATCGATAATTGGAGATAATGATAAGCCTGCTGCTTTCAGGGAAGCCGCTACTTCTTCAATATCATCCGTCCGGATAACTACTCTACTTAGAACTTCATGTTCTGGTAAAAGTTCAACTGCATCTTTCACCACTAGATTATGTTCAGTTGCCTTTGCCAGCTCAAGATTCTCAATGCCCAGAAACTCGAGATAGGTTAGCCCAAAGTAACTTAAGGCATTATAGGTTCCCCAATCTTTATGAGATCCTCCTTTAAAAGCAAGCAATCCATGAGCTCCAAAGATCTCAACCGGTTTGGCCAAATCATTGACATAGTGAACTAAATGATCCCATTTCATCGTTGCCATGATTACTTCACTCCCAGCTCAGTAGTACGTTTTACGGCTGCCAGAACACTTCTTTGCAGGCCCGCTGCGAAATCACTGTTGTTTAATTCGTACAAGCCATGCATGCCGACACCGCCAGGTGAATTATTAATATCCAGCAGCTGTCGTGGATGCAGCCCTGTCTGTTGCAGCATTGCTACCGAGCCCATCAGATTCTCCAGTGCAACCTTCCAGGCTTGCTCACGCGGCAGTCCGGCGAGTACACCTGCATCCACGAGAGATTCAATGAAATAATAGATATAGTTAGGACCCGCCACACCAAATCCAGTGAAAACATCCATTAACGCCTCATCCAGATATTGTACTTTTCCAAAGCCGAGTAAGAAATACTCCACTTGATCACGAGTAGCATATGCATTTAACGCTACACCACTATAGCCATATCCTGTATCGGTTAAAGTATTGGGGATAACCCGGATAATGGACCGTTCAGCTCCAAAATACCCAGCTAATTGATCATTCGTCACACCTGCTACAATCGATACGATTGCGGCAGAAGCTGTAGCGAATTGTTGTACATCTTGACCAAGTGTAGTTAAATCATCCTGTGGGCGAACTGCCACTACAATCACATCTGCTGTAGACAGGTTATGCTCTTGCGGACTCTCCGTATCTACACCGTATTTGGTATTCAAAAACTGCAGACGCGCTTCATTAATATCCGATACACTAATTTGATTTACAGACAAGGTGTTATTCGCTATACATGCGCGGATGATCGCTTCCGCCATCTGTCCGCCACCAATAAAATGAATCTTTTCTTTGGTCACTCCGTTCACTTCCTTAATTAATTGTTGTCCCAAGCTTCAGGTAGAATGAAACCATCATATTTTTCTAATCCAAGAATATATTCTTCAAACTCTTTGGATTCATAAGCAGCTTTCAAATCTTTAGCCCACTGAGAATTTTCATCCTTTTTATTAACCGATACGATAATTCTGTGTTCCATAGGTGTGTTTTCTATTTTCAAAGCATCCGTAATCTTTCTGTCCGAATTGGCAATATAATTACCATTTACAACGCCATAATCAACATCTTGAAGGGAGACAAGGATTTGAGCGGGGTCCAATATTTTAATATCAATATTATATTTATCCGGTTCCATACTATTAATATTAAAATCCGCTACGCCCGCCCCTTCTTTAATTTTGACCCAGCCCAATTCTTCCAGAATACGTAGTGCACGCTCTTGGTTTACCGGATCGTTCGGAACAGCTACGGTTGTACCGTCTTTAACATCGTCTAGCGTGGTATGATTTACAGAATAAAGACCTTGTGGAGCACCTGGAACATAAGCAATTCCGACCATATCTGCATTGATTTCTTCGTTAATAGCCTCCATATAAGCTGTACTTTGGAATATGCTTGCGTCAATGGAGCCTTCCTTCATTGCTGGATTGACCTGCATGTTTTGCGAGAAGGTTTTAATGTCAACGGAATACCCTTGTTTCTCTAGAATCGGTAGGATCGATTGGCGGAATTGTTCCTCATAGGTTCCAACACCAAATCCAACGGTAAGCTTTTTCTTATCTCCAGAATCCCCCGCCTCTTTATTGCTACAAGCCGTCAACACTGCAAGAACACCTATCATCATCACTAACATTAACTTTTTCATACTTACTTCCCCTATTCCAATATAGATTTTTTAAATTGTGCCAACGCCTCATCCGTCACATTGAGTGGGATTGCGCAATTTGGAGATAGAATAAACGGCTGGTCTTTCATTAACTTTAATGCATCTTCAGCCTGCTGCTTGATTTGGGCAATATCGTTTACCGCAAACAACCCATGATCGACTCCACCCACTTTAGTAGCTTTGAGATTTGCCTCTAACCCTGGATTCCCATCGGCTATCGTATCCCAACTGATCCCGTCAATCCGATAATCGTTGAACTTCTCAGGCTGAGCGTAAGCTCCACAAGTATGAAGAATGTTTTTTCCATAGCTTGCTGCTTCTAAAACAATAGAATCATAAGGTCTGGACAGTTCGTCAAACATAGCTTCATCAAATAATCCTGGGTGAGCTGTGCCCGTCACTGCGTAGAACAAACCGTCAGAGCCCGCTTGCTGTAACTCTTGTACATAATCGGCTAAGGTTAAGGAAATCGCATGTAGCGCATGATGTGCTGCCGCTCGATGTTCTTTAAACAAGGATTCCAAAGTTACCGGGTGCTCGATACCAAACACCGTTTTAGTAACGTAAGCAGAACGCCCTACAATAAATAGCAACACTGTTAATGGTGAAAATACCGTTTGGATTAACGGGGTGTCTGGTAACCCTTGACGAATTTTTCTAACCGCATCTAAATGCTCTGCCAAAGGGGCTGACTGGACTGCCTTTTTGACATCGATGTCCCACAGACTAGCCGCTGTTGGAATTGCCGTCGTTTGCTGTCTCGGAAATACGGTCTGATAATCCGTAAAATCGTATTGATTCCCCCAAGCTTCCGCCAGATAAGTCGCTCTTGGATTAATCTTGACCCAATCCCAATCATATTTTTTCGTAAAAGAAATCGTAGTTTCTGCTAAATCATCTGCAGTTTGTTCTTTGTCGATAAAATGGCGCCAACCACTTCCGATTGGACGATCCGCCCGTTCTCCAGATAATAATGCGTTAAAACGATCTTGCTTACTCCATTCACTCATCTGTCGAGTCCCTCCCAGAATATGTAGTAACTAGTAACGGCGAATTTTTCTTGCTAGCGTGTTGCCTAAAGATTGAATCCCTTGCACTAAAATAATGAGGATAATAACGGTGGCTACTACGACAACAGTGTCAAAGCGTTGGTATCCATATACGATCGCCAAGTCTCCCACGCCGCCTCCCCCTACCGTTCCAGCCATTGCAGTTGCACCTATCAGACCAATCGTCGCTGTTGTAAGAGACAGGATTAAGGATCCAACCGCCTCTGGCAATAAAAAGTACCAAATGACTTGAAAAGGAGTGGCTCCCATCGCCTCAGCGGCTTCAAGAATTCCCGGATTCACTTCAAGCAGTGAGTTCTCTACCAACCGCCCTATATAAGGTGCGATATAGATAATCAAGGGTACGATCGCTGCGCTTGTCCCAATTGAAGTATGAACAATCAATCGTGTGAAAGGCACAATCGCAACCAGTAAAATAATAAAAGGCAATGAGCGAATGATGTTGATAATCGGATTTAGTACGGCGTAAAGCGCTTTGTTCTCCAAAACCCCACCCGGACGAGTGATGACAAGCAATATCCCAAATGGGATCCCAATCAGGGAGCCAACAAACAAGGAGAACCCTACCATTTGAATGGTTTCTATAATCGCCTGCAGAAATTGATCACCTGTTACTGTGGTCGAAAACATTAGATTCTACCTCCTCTATACCGACTCCATTTCTTGTTAAGAAAGATAATGCATTGTTAATCTCTGCTGCCTCACCATCGAATTGAATGATCACTGTTCCCAGTGTTGTTTCTTGAATCTCCGTCGTATTCGCAAATAAAATATTGACCTTTATATCGCAGGAGCGAATCATTTCAAATAAGATAGGCTCAGAGGCACTTGCTCCCACAAAATTAAGCTTGTACAGCTGACTTCCGGGTTCTGTTTTGATAGATTTCCGCACGCTAGAGGTCATGCTATTTTGAATAACCGTCTTCACGAAATTTTGCGTGGTCAGATGTTTTGGACTTCCGAATACATCTAGAACACTTCCTTGCTCAATAATCCGGCCTTCTTCCATGACCGCTACCTTGTTACAAATCTCTTGAATCACGGACATTTCATGTGTAATGATCATCACGGTAATGTTGTATTCAGCATTGATTTTTTTTAATAGCTGTAAGATAGAATGTGTGGTCTGTGGATCTAAGGCAGAGGTCGCTTCGTCACATAAAAGGATAGACGGATTCGAGGCAAGCGCTCTGGCAATCCCGACACGTTGCTTCTGACCACCTGATAACTCACTCGGGTAACTCCCCGCTTTGTCACTTAATCCAACAAACTCTAGCAGCTCCATTACCCGCTGGCGGATTTCATTTTTATTCTTTTTTAGGAGAACTAGAGGGATCGCCACATTATCAAATACTTTTTTAGATTCTAGTAGATTAAAATGTTGAAATATCATTCCGATATTTTTCTTAGCGGTACGCAACTCTTTATCGTTGTATGTTCCCAAATCACGTCCATCGACCATAACTTGTCCTTTGGTCGGTCTTTCCAAATAATTGACTAAACGAATTAATGTACTTTTCCCAGCACCGCTATAGCCGATAACCCCGAATATATCGCCTTTTTCGACCTTTAAATCGATTCCTTTAAGAGCATCAATAGTGATCCCTTTCCGAGTGAACGATTTGTAAACATTCTTTAATTCAATCATTTCCATTCCCCTCAATCATATATAGGATTAAGCTTCCTCTTGCAGCTTCACCAGCGCTTGTTCTGCCAATAAAGCGAAATACTTAGCAGCTGGTAATATCGCAGCTTCATCAACATCGAAACGAGGGTGATGTAAGGGATAGGCTGGACCTGATCCTATATTCACAAAAGCACCCGGTATCTGTTGTAAATAAAAAGAGAAATCTTCTCCACCCATCTGTGGAGGAATATCATGTACTTCATAGCCGAAATCTGAGGCGATCTTTTTGGTAAAGTCCGCCCATTCCCCATGATTTATCGTTGCGGGTGGACCTGGATACCAATGTAACTGTGCCTCTGCCCCAGCTCCCGCCGCAATTCCTTCGATAAGACGAGTCATTTGTATCGGAATATTGCGGCGAATCTCTTCATTATAAGTTCTTACTGTACCTTCTAATTCGACTTTTTCCGGCAATACATTCCATGTGAAGCCTCCATTAATTCGGGTAACACTTAGCACAACTGGTTCCGTGGTGCTGTTTTGACGACTTACGATGGTTTGTAGTGCGGTAATGATTTGAGCCGCAGTTACAATCGTATCCACACCTTTTTCAGGATAAGCAGCATGAGCGCCGACACCTTTTATTGTAATTTCAAACCGGTCAACACCGGCTGTTAAAGCTCCTGTTCTTGTTCCAAAAGCTCCCGTAGGTAAGTCAGGTGAATTATGGAGACCAAATATAGCCGCCACATCCTGGAGTCCTCCCGAGGCTAAGACACTTTCCGCCCCATGCCCTGTTTCTTCCGCGGGTTGAAACAATACTCTAACCTTTCCAGGTAATTCACTTTCACGAGCCTTTAATAATAATGCAGCACCTAAAATAGTAGCCGTGTGAAAATCGTGACCACAGGCATGCATTTTTCCTGGGATCTCTGAGGCAAAGGACAATTCAGTTTGTTCCTCTATGGGAAGTGCATCAATATCACAACGAATGGCCACTATGGGTCCGTGACCCTGCCCAATCTCTGCGATGAGTCCGGTTTGTAGAGGCAAGTCAAGGATGTGAATATTGGCTTGGGTCAGCCATTCCCGTAATTTTGTTGTGGTTTTAAACTCTTCATACGCTAATTCAGGCTCACGATGAAGGTTTCTGCGAACCTCTATTAATTGATTAGCTAAAGCTTGCTCAACCTCATTTAGTGGTTTCATAGGTGACGTACTCCCCTTTCGTTATGCTTCCAGCTTTTCTTCAATCCCTTTGATGCGATCAAGCGCAGTCGATAGACTGCTTAAAATATGATCTTGCATGGCTTTTTCAGCACCATCTTCATTTTTAGCAGCGATCATTTGTAAAATAAGATCATGTTCTTCATCCGCTTGTGTGTTCCAATCCCCATGCATAGAGACGAATCGACAATAACGAAGCGAATGATCTCTTAATTGATTCAGAACCTTCTCGAAGGTTTTTAGTTCGCTGATTTCTGATAAATAATCATGGAACTCAAATCCATATGTAACAAAATTCTGATTATCACCAAGCTGGAACGAGTGTTTCATTTTTGTAATCATCGTCGTTAAATTCACAATATCTTTCTCTGTGGCATGCTTAGCTGCACTTCTTGCAATATAGCCTTCAAGCATGCTGCGAATAAGAAATATTTCTTCAACCTCTTTAAGGGTTACTGAAGCTACCCGCAGTCTTCCATTTGGCTGTCGAACCAGAAAATCCTCGTTCTCCAATCTCTGTATCGCCTCTCTTAGAGGTGTGCGGCTGACTCCGAGCAAGGCCGCCAAATTTTCTTCATTTACAGGTTGATTCGGTTCAAACTCGCTATCAATAATTTTTTGTTTTAATTCATAGTAGGTATTATCCTTGGATAACCTTCGTGATCGTATCGCCATTTCTATACTGCTCCTCATCGTTAATCTGTGGGGTCCGAACCCCAATAATATATTTGTATAATTGTATACAATTATTAGTTAAGAATGGATTAGTTAGTTACATTCCCTTCCATACCGTTCAAGCTTTTTTATACTATATTCCAATTATTCCACCTAGTCAAGTAGGAATTAAAATTCAATTTAATCCCCTCTTTTCAACACAAAAAAACCCTACAACCAGCAAGGGTCGTAGAGCTATTTTTGGATAAATAAATTTCAGAATTAGAAGGAAATAATCCCCGAGGTATGGAGCAGCACTAGGAACACTAGGATCGGCGCCACATAACGGAGCATAAACAGCCAAACACGGAACCAGCGCGCCTGTAGTCCAGCGGCTTCCGCTGCACCTTTCCAGAAATAACCGGCGAAGATGGTAATCAGCAGACCTCCAAGCGGCAGCATAATGTTAGAGGTGATAAAATCCAGCCCGTCAAATAGAGATTTGCCACCAATCGTTAGCTCCGGGAACATTCCCAGTGACATCGCTAAAGGAATACTAAGAAGGAAACAGATCAGCGTCAAAATCCAAACCGAACGTTTCCGGCTCCAATTCCAGCGCTCCATTGTGAAGGATACAGGCACTTCAAGCAGCGATACAGCTGAGGTTAGAGCAGCAATCGCCAGCAAGATAAAGAACAAACCGCCGAAGAGCGCACCAAAAGGCATAGCCGAGAAAGCGGCTGGCAAAGCGATAAAAATCAGCGAAGGCCCCTGATCAGGAGCAATACCAAATGAGAACGTCGTCGGAAAAATAATCAAGCCTGCGATAAAAGCATATAACAAATCTCCCGCACCGATTGCGATGGCAGCGGTACCCAGCGATTGTTTTTTATCAACATAAGATCCGTATGTCAGGAGAATCCCCATCCCGAGCGATAATGAAAAGAAGGCATGTCCCAATGCAACTAGCGCAGATTCCGCTGTCAACACTGAAAAGTCCGGTTTTAGGAAAAAGGAAACCCCTGCGGATGCACCCGGTAAGGTTACCGCGCGAATCATTAACACTACAAGGAGTACGACCATACCAGGAATTAATACTTTGTTAAATTTCTCAATCCCGCCTGATACACCAAGGATGACTACACCCGCCGTAATCAGAATGGCTATCCCCTGCCAAACGATCGGCATATATCCGGAGACAAACGAATTGAATTCGCCTGCATAATCAGTAGTGCTGAATAGTTGTCCATTAAAAGCAATCATCGAATAGTTCAGCGTCCAGCCAGCAACAATAATATAAAAGGAGAGAATTAGAAACGGCGCAAGTACCTGCAACATTCCAGCTGCAAACCAACTCTTCCCGCCTCCAGCCCGCATAAAAGAGGTCGCCGCGCTACCACGCCCGCTGCGTCCGATAGCCAGTTCTGCCAACAGCACCGGTAACCCTATCAGCACCAAACAGACGATGAAAAGAAGGAAAAAAGCTGCCCCCCCATTTTCCCCTGTAATATAAGGAAACTTCCACATATTTCCTAGTCCAACCGAGCTGCCGATGGCGGCAAAAATAAAGCCCGCGGAAGAGAAGCGTTCCTCCTTCTCCGAGAGAAGATTTTTGTTACCCTTAATTTGATTCATTATAACGCCCCGTTTTCTTTTTTAGACCTCATTATAGCTTAAGTAACAAAGCACGTCATATGGAAATTTTCTGACTATTCTTATAACTACTCAAATTTTCTGTTTGTAAACGCTTATATTATTCATTCAGCTCTTGAATCTCATTATATCCACAAATGTCCCGCCCCATTGCTTCAATAAAACGAATTGTCTATATCCTGACGATATTTTTAACAAAAAGGCTCCCACTAAGGGAGCCTTTTCTAAACATTATTTGCGGACAGAGAGAATGAACCTCTCAAGCTTAGCTGTATCGGTTATGCTCCGATTACATTCCTGATTATCCAGACATACGTATTGACCCACAGCAGAAATATTATCCGGCGAAACGTTCACATTCTTGGTCTTAACATAAAAGAATGCAAGCTCTTGATGCCGATTGCAGAACATGCAGTACCCTTTTTTGTGCGTTGGTGTGATTCTACCCTCAATACCTATGAACTGTCCTTCGTACGGATAGATAATGAATAATTTATTACTGGCAATATCTATCCAACTCAAATACGTTATGTTGCGATAGTCGATGAGTTGTAGATCAGGTACTTTCAGTTTCTTATTCTTAGGGAATAGCTTCTGAATCTGCTTCAGCGTAATCGTCGGATATGACTCTAGGTATGGTTCTAATTCACTAAGATATCTCTGGAAATCTTCTGCAGTTTCGAAGGTCGATATTTGTTCCAGCATCTGCTTGTGATTCTCCGTAAGAAAAGGAAATGCCTCAATAATGTTCGTAGCAGCACTATATCTTACAGTCTCCAAGACTCTGCGATCCGCAACGGTTCGCAGGGTATGCAGAACAAATTTCGTTTGTTTCTTAATTAAGTTATATTGATGGTTTCTAATAAATGGTGTACACATCGCTTTTCAGCCCCTTATTTATATTAAAAGTTCATAAGGTGCAAAGCCCATTTATAGAAACGATAAAATTAAGTTGGGCGATATATCCATCCATCGCACCTCACGCAAAGTATCGCCCTATATTAGGCTTTGCGTGAGGAACTTCTAGCTAATGGGCATTTCAACATTAGCACTGTACCACCTCCGAGCATATTTCATGCCAAAAGTATAGCACCGTATTTTAGAAGGCGCAATTCATCTCGGGATGCTTATTTGCATGCCATACCTACAAAAAAAGGGAGCTACATGGACTAGTCCAGTAACTCCCTCTTTTTTGACTATTCTTTTACAGCGCCGACTACGATCCCTGTCACAAAATAACGTTGCAGGAATGGATAAACCAACAATATCGGTAGTGCACTTATGAAAATCTGTGAAGCCCGTATGGTCCGTTGAGACAAGTTAGCTACAGCTGACGGATCAAGCTTGGACATATCTGCCTGAACGATAATGGTCTGCATAAACGTCGCCAGCGGCAGCTTATCCGAATCTCTGATATAGATTATACCGTCAAAATAAGAGTTCCAATGACCCACCATCATGAATAGGGATACCGTTGCAATGACTGGTAAGGAGACTGGTAAATATATTTTCAAAAAGGTCTTAAAATGTCCCGCTCCATCAATAAAGGCTGCTTCTTCAAGGTCCTTAGGTACACCACGGAAGAAGTTCAGCAGCAAAATGATGTTAAATACGGCTACCAATCCAGGTAGGATAAGTGCCATCAAAGAATTCATCAGCCCGAGCTTTAGAATCAGGATATATCCCGGAATCAGACCCCCACTGAACAGCATGGTTACGACAAAATACCAAAGATAGATATTACGCGCCCGGAAAACTCTAGTTTCCTTAGAAAGAGCATAGGCTGCAACCGTATTTACAACCAGTGCAAGTGCTGTTCCTAGGATCGTCCGCTCTACCGACACCCACAGGGATGTAAGAAAATTAGTGTTGTTAAAAGTTTTTGCATAGGCCTCCAAAGTGAAGCCAATTGGCCAAAAGGTGACCAATCCAGCATTGGCTGGGGCGGACGCACTAAGAGATACCATGAGTAAGTGATACAATGGCAGCAAGCAGAGCACCGAAAGGATAGTTAGGAGCACATTGTTGAATATGCTAAATATTCGATATGGAAGGGTTTTATGGTACATTTGTTGTCATCCTTTCTAGAAAATTCTGTACCCTGCAAATCTATAGGCAAGTCGGTATGAAATAACGATTAGAATTAAACTAATTGCCGATTTAAAAAGATTAACTGCGGTCGCAAAGCTGAATTGTCCGCTGAGAAGACCTTCTCTGTACACAAAGGTATCAATGATATCCCCTTGTTGATAGATCAAAGGACTATATAGATTAAATACCTGGTCAAAGTTGGCGTTCAATACATTGCCCAGTGCCAAGGTCGCAATTACAATAGCAATTGGAATAAGTGCTGGTATGGTAATATACATCGTTTGCTTCCAGCGACCTGCCCCATCCACTTCAGCAGCTTCATAAAGTGATGGATTAATGCCGGATAGCGCAGCTAGGAAAATGATCGTGTTGAAACCAAATTCTTTCCAAACATCACTGGCTATGATGGTAAATCGGAACCAGTTGCCGTCCCCTAGAAAAAAGATCGGTTTTATGCCGAAAACGGACGAAATAAACTGATTGACGATCCCTGTTTGTGCTAGGATATCGATCAGAATTCCTGAAAGGGTAACCCAAGACAAGAAATGCGGTAGATAGACGAGTGTTTGAATAGATCTTTTAAGACCCATATTCCTTACCTCATTGAGCAACAAGGCGAATATAAAAGGAATAATCAGGTTCAAAACAATTTTGGAGCAAGCAAAAAACAGTGTATTCCAGGTAATTTGCAGGAAATAATCGTTCTCCCACATGTACCTAAAATGCTTAAGTCCGACCCATTCGGAATCAAAAAATCCTAATGCAGGCTTATAATCCTGAAATGCCATGAGTATTCCTGACATGGGGATATAAGAAAAAATAAAAACCATAATTGCCGCCGGTAATACCATGAAGTGGAGCACCCATGGTTGTTTATAGCCTTTTTTTCTTTTTCTTTTTATACTTGGTTTATTTTCCAGGCCTACCTGCTGTATTGAATTAGCCTCCATAGCTCTCTCCTGTTCCCAAAAAAAATATTTTGTGTGTGATGGGGATCTCTGCTATAAATAGTATCAGGCGTTTCTCAGGTTTGACTATATAACATTGTTAGGCTTGATATGGTTTTATTAGGACATCATCTGGAGGGTACATTTATGAATATATGGAAGCGCTTTACATCCCTGAGAGAATTAATACAATCCCGGTTTAGTTTGTTTGCCAAAATAAACTGCCTGATCATACTCTTGTTCATCCCCATTATTATCATGTATACCTTTTCAAATAACGTCACATACGATGTTGTAAGCAAAGAGCTGCAGGTGTCCAATACGAAGCAGCTCACTTTTCTGTCCAGTCAAATTGATTCGCGTATTAATCAGATGATGGACTTCACCCTTATCCTTTCTAGAGATCCCAATGTCAGAGCCTTCAACGGATTAAACATTTGGGCGGATCGATATGATCAGATGCAGACCCGGTATGTCATTCAGGAAAAGATGGTGCTTCAATCCGGGGTTGCAGATATTTGGCCTGCCAGATATGCCGTACATTCACAGCAAAATAAAGATGTCATCTCCAACTACAATCGAGCATTTGGGTATGATGAGGATTACTTAAAAAGAAATATGAGTGGAAAATGGACGTATGGCGATCATAGCTTGGAATCTAAAGACGAGCTAAAATCCTTTTACTGGTTCTATACGGATTCCTTAGCTCAGCCGGGGATGTTGACGGGAAGCAACTTGGTGATTGAAGCCAGCTTCAGTTATGAGAATATTCAGAACATGCTGGATACGTACAAAGAAGGTGGGCAAGGTGATCCTTTTCTCTATCATAAAGGGAACTCTCCAATTCTGAATCGCAGTGCGGACAAGCAGTTATCTGAAGAACTCATTCGTTACCTGGATAAACATTCACCTGAGAATACTACCCAGGATGTAGTCAAACTCAATGGCAAGAATTACCTGGTCAGCTCTGTGAAGTCCTCTTATTTGGATTGGAATTTAATAGATGTTGTCCCTCTATATCAAATCCTAAAACCCATTTCGCTCAGTCAGGATTTGTTCTATATCTCGATGATTTTGCTGTTTGTTATGGGGATTTCCGCTTCCATTTTACTATACAGAAATGTTCAATACCCTATCAAAAAGCTAATTAAAGGCTTACGGCGCGTGCAGCGTGGAGATTATTCTGTACGTCTTCATAACGAGGGCCGGAACGAGTTTTCGTTTCTATTCCATCGCTTTAATGATATGTCCCATCAAATTCAAGACCTGATAGAGAATGTGTTCAATGAGAAAATCCGTGCCCGCGAAGCTACACTTAAGCAATTGCAGGCGCAAATCAATCCGCATTTTCTCTATAACTGCCTTGGTTATATTATCAATATGGCCCAAATGAAGGATGAGGACGCTGTCGTCTCAATGGCTTATAATTTAAGTGCTTACTATCGTTATACTACCCGAATGGAACGGGAAACCGCGTCACTGGATGAAGAAATCAAGCTGCTCGTCAACTACTTGGATATTCAAAAACTGCGCAATGCCAGAATTGATTATCATATCGAAATCCCTGAGAACATGTTAAGCCAGTCTGTGCCACGTCTAATGC
Source organism: Paenibacillus sp. FSL H7-0716 (assembly GCF_038002705.1). Taxonomy (NCBI): domain Bacteria; kingdom Bacillati; phylum Bacillota; class Bacilli; order Caryophanales; family Paenibacillaceae; genus Paenibacillus; species Paenibacillus sp. FSL H7-0716. Next base: position 258,451 of record NZ_JBBODA010000008.1, on the reverse strand, counting down.
TACAACCTATTGTGGAGAATTCAGTCATTCACGGAGTGGCAAAATCGTATTCATCAGGTGAAATCAGCATTAGTGGTGAGATTTCAAACGGCTTCTGCAAGATCTACATTGATGACGACGGACCTGGCTTGAATCCGGAGCAGCTAGAAGCTTTGAATCGTAAAATGCAGGAGCCATTACAGGAAGAAATGGGCTGTGGGCTCTGGAATACGAATCAGCGGATCATGCACCTGTTCGGTAATCAATCCTGTCTAACCTTTAAACCATCCCCTCTTGGAGGTTTCCGAACTGAGATTATCTGGGAAATCCCTACGGAGGATGAATATTCTAAATTTAAGAATCATCAAGGAGAATAACAACATGCAAATGATTATAGTAGACGATGAAGCACACTGGGTAGATAATCTTGCCATGACTAAACCCTGGCATACGCTAGGCATTGAACAGGTGCATAAAGCGTATTCAGCACGTGAAGCGCTACAAATTATCGATACCAACCCTATTGATATTGTGATCTCGGATATCCAAATGCCCGAAATGACGGGAATTGAATTAATAGAGCGGATAAGAAAACGTGATAAAAAGATTAAATGTATTATTTTATCAGGCCATTCGGAGTTCGATTACGCCAAAAAAGCACTTCAGCATAATGCCGTCGATTACTTGCTTAAGCCACCTACTGATGATGAAATCATTGGTGCAGTCAAAACTGCCATCGAGCAATTGAACACAGAATGGGAACTTATCAGTTCGCTTAAACGAACCCAGTTTACCCTACGGGAAAATCTTCCGCTTTTACGTGGTCAACTGCTGCTTGATGCCTTGCAAGGTCATCAATTTCAAGCTGGCGAATGGGAACGGAAGCTCGTAAATTATGACTTGCCCTTCCATTCTGGCGATTGCGCTTTGATGCTTGTACGCATGGAAGAAGAATTTAGCCATTATAACAATAATGATCAAACCTTAATTGAATATGCCATCATCAATATGGCTGAAGAGATTATGGGTGAATTTATGCAGGTCTGGGGCGTTAAAGAAGAACATGGATATCTTGTGTTTCTGCTTCAGCTTAAAGAGAAAGGATCCGACATCGGCAAAGAAACCATCCTAGAAAAGCTTTCCTTACAGCTTCAGTATAAGGTTAAGCAATTTCTGAAAGGTTCCCTGTCCATAGTAATTACCGAGTGGTTCCAGTTTCCCGAGAAGGTGTCGAGCCGTTTCCGTCAGGCTACAGCTTATTTCCGGCAGATCGTGGGAGACGAGCGCGAATTCGTAATGCGGGTCAGCGAATTTGAGCCTTCCACTACCCAAGGTCCTTTGGATGCCCTTTACACCCCGCCGACACTAATTCACCTGCTTGAAAGTGGGCATTGGGATGCTGCGGAAGAGAAACTACTTGCTGTCTGCGCGGAGCTGGATGAGAAATGGTCTGAATCGTGGGAGCATTGCATGGAGGCCGGTTTTTTAATCACTGCATCCTTCACGAATCTCGCACACCGAAATGGGCATACTCTAGCTAACTTAGTGGGAGACGATCTCGGTTGGTTGCAAAGCGGTGAAGCGTTCTCGACCATCGGTAAACTTAGAAAATGGTCCCTCAGCATCCTGAGCAAATTGAAAGAAGGAACGTCCAACGAAATTAAAGACATCAGATCTGAATATGTGAAAAAGATTCAAGATTTCACAGACAAAAACCTGCATTTAGATGTTTCATTACGGGTTCTGGCTGACCATGTAAACCTCCATCCGACTCATTTATCAAAAATTTATAAGATTGAAACGGGGGAAGGAATAAGCGATTATATCTCGCGCCTGCGCATGGATCGCGCCTGTCATAAGCTGAAGACTACCTCTAAAAAAGTCTATGAAATCAGCATGGAGATTGGCTATATGGACCCTGCTTATTTTATAAAAGTATTCAAACGACAGTTCGGAGTAACACCGCAGGAATATCGAGACAATAATAAATAGCATGATAGAGTCCTATCGAAACTAAAAATCTCATATAGATGCCATCCCCGACTAGTTGTTAAAGTTACACTTGTAAAGATCATACACAGTAGGGGGAATTAAAGAATGATCAAGTTCAAAAAAATGTGGTCGTTGTTAACGGTCACAGCACTTATCACACTCACAGCCTGTGGCAGTGGCGGCGGAAATAATGAAAACGCCAAACAAAACAATACCACATCGTCTGAGACTAGTTTATCTGAAGCAGATGCTGCTTTTGAAAAAGGTAAATACGATCCACCCATCGAGTTCAGTTCGGTATTGATGCCGAAGAAATATGTTCAAGGCGATACCAAAGAAAACAATGTTCACGATCGCTGGATGCTGGAAACACTGGGTATGAAGCATAAAGATACTTGGTATCCTGCCAATGACGATCAATACAGACAAAAGCTTCAGCTTGCCATTGCTTCTGGCGAAAAGCTGCCTGACTTCGTTTCTGTACCAACCAATGCAGTATTGACCAATCAACTGATTGATTCCGGTCAGTTCATTGCTATTGATGAGTTGTTCGACAAATATGCTAATAAAATTCTAAAAGATCATGCTGCAGCACACCCAGAACTTTGGTATCCATTCACAAAAGACGGTAAGAAATACAATATGCCGATCCTTGAATATACTGATAATGACGATACCCTTCTCTGGTTACGTGAAGATTGGATGGAAAAGCTGAACCTTCAGGCTCCAAAAACAATCGCCGATCTTGAGAATATCATGGACAAATTTAAGAACGAAAACCCTGACGGTCTAGCACCTAAAGATGTTTTCCCACTTGCGATTTCTTTAAAAAATAATACCAACACCTGGATGGGCCAACTCGACTGGTTATTCGGTGCTTACGGTACGATTGAGGAACAATGGAATAAAGATGCCGACGGCAATCTAGAATACGGTTCCATTAATCCAGGAGCTAAACAAGCCCTTGCTAAGCTTAGTGAATGGATGGAAAAAGGTTATATTCACACAGACTCCGCACTTTGGGATGAAGGTAAATCTGCTGAAAGCTGGACAAAAGGCGCCGCAGGTATTCTACCAGGGGCAAACTGGGTTCCAGACTGGCCGGCTCCCGATCTTATGAAAAATGTACCTGGAGCGAAGATCAAAGCTTATCCGGTTCCAGCAGGTCCAGACGGACTCATCGGTACCAAATGGCAGAACTCTGGGGTAAACGCTAGTATCATGATTAACAAAGATGCGAAGCACCCTGAAGCAATTTTCTTATACTACAACTACTTGCTTGATAACCTAGCTAATCCTGCAGCTGGTAGTGAATTTGAATACGGCTTTGCTAAAGGCTACGATTGGGACATGATTGATGGAAAGCCTACTAGTGATAAAGAGAAGATTAAAGACTTCTCCAATGAGTTTCCTTTCTTAACTGGACCGGCTCGTATTCCTGATCTGTTCATGAAGACATTGGTTAAACTTGCTGATGGTGAAACCCCTGTAACTCCTTATGAAAAACAAATGGCTGAGTTCCGTAAACCGGAAAACTGGGCCGCTGCAAAAGTTGTTATGTCGCAAATAGACATTCGTAGACAGAACTATTTCACTGGTGCTGCGACACCAACGATGGTATCCAAATGGAATCTGCTTCGTCAATCCGAAATGGAAACCTTCAACAAAATCATTTACGGCAAGCTTCCAGTAGATGCCTTTGACTCCTTTGTTTCCAACTGGAAAGCAAATGGTGGGGATCAAATCACCAAAGAAGTTAACGAATGGTTCAAGTCTGTATCCACCAAATAGACTAAAGTAAATAAAACAAGCCGGAGCGTGTTCCTTTCGCTCCGGCTTGTTTTTTATGAATTCCTCATTAACTTTCGCCCGCTAGAATCCGTTTCAAATACCCCGTCAACTCTTTTGCCGCTTGTTCATGAGCTAATGCTCCCGGATGACTTCTTGCCCCTATGGTCTCATCTGTCATATTCGGAAGCTGCAACACAGAAACCTGCTTGTCCCCTGTTTTCTTGCTATAAGCATCGACCGCTCGGTAGATCGCCGGCATCATGGGGATACCAAGCATCCCGTATGCCCATACGAGATGTGCATGTTGATTATTTTTTCTAAGCTTCATCAGAAATTTCTCGGCGGCATCGACAAAAGCTTGTATATCATCCTCATGATAGGTCCCGTCTTCATTTAAGCGTTGTTTATGGCTTTCCCCTGTTACCTCATCTTTCCATTCTGGCGAATGAAAAGCGCCCCCATCATTTGTTCCTAGATTAACTACCACAACATCTGGCTGCCAGGATTCAAAAGAATGTGCTTGAAAAGCTCCTAAAGCTTCGTTTTTTGCTCCAGTTAGAAGACCACAAACCTGTTCATAACCATCAGGGATATTACCGTGCGGATTATTATCCCAGCTAGTAAGGACGCCCCAGCCACTTTGAGAAATAACTCTATATTCTGCATTTAAAGCATCTGCCGTCATGCTAGTATAGTTGTTAATGGCACTAAACCACATTGGAATCCAGTCTTCTTCAGCCTTGGCACCTATACTTCCTTCACCGGATGTTATACTGTCACCTATGAACTCTATCTTGTGGGGTTTGTCCGCAACCGGCAGAAATTTCCCATCCATCTTCACCGCATGTATCTGCAAAGAGCAGCCAGGGTCTCCACTCATTGCCTGTACATCTTTTACAATACGTACATTTTTCACAACACGTTCATTCATGCCTCTAAATACACAAATCCAATACCGGCCTGCTACTAACATTTGTCTGCTAACAGGAACAGAGTTGATCAGGATGCTAATCCAAGGTTCATAAACATCATAATCTGCTTCTACTTCAAGCCATAGCTCAGAACTTTTAACATTTAATTCGACCGCACTGCCTGTCCAAAATAACGTTAGTGGAGAAAGTAAACCTGTTGTTCTGCCGTGAATTTTCAGATGTTCGATATCAGCTAATGTATGTACCTTTAAGTTTGTATTCTGCTTCATAAAATCCCTCCTAAATTACCACTAGAATCCTAATCTACACTTCTACTTCACTACTTCTTCAATACTATCTTATAATCCTTTTCCAAATAGCATATAGCATATAGCATATACTCTGCCTCTGGTACAATAAAATTAAATGAGGTCATGAACAAAGGTGGGATTGAAGTTGAAAGTTATACCTAATTGTATTACACTTGGCAGAATTATTTTGGCAATCATGCTGTTATTCTTCGAGCCCCTAAGTTCGGCCTTTCTTGTAATTTATATCCTTTGCGGAGTCACCGATCTGATAGATGGTCCAATTGCCCGAAAATCAGGCACAACAAGTCATCTCGGAGCAAAGCTGGATTCTGCTGCCGACACGATACTAATCGGGATCTGCTTATTTACTTTGTATCCGTTTCTGGGTCTTACACTCGAATTTATCTTATGGATCTTCTTGATCGCGGTCATCCGCATAACATCGATAGGGATCGCCCTCCGGAAATTCAAAACTTACGCAAGCATCCATACCTACGGTAATAAACTCACCGGGCTCCTCTTATTTATAACTCCTTTATGGCTTTCCCATAGTACCCACACCATTTGGACAACCATTGTCTGTATAATTGCAACCTTATCCGCCGTGGAAGAATTGATCATCCAAATCACATCCACTCAATTACAGCTGGACAGAAAAGGATGGTTTTACAACCATCCTAATCAGGAATAATGAAAGACACTGTAGTTCCCACCCCAGGAATACTTTGAATCTTCAAGCCTTGTCCATATAATTGTGTTAATCTCCGATCTGTATTAAGGAGCCCAATTCCTTGATCCTTAAGGCTTTTTGGCTGCAATAACTTACTGACTTGAGCTTCATCCATTCCAATCCCCGTATCTGCAATGATAAAATGAACAGCCTCCGCATGTGTCTCGATGTGAATGCGCAAGGTTCCACCTTTTGCCCGACTTAAGATCCCATGCCGGACGGCGTTCTCGACCAGTGGCTGAATCGTCAGCGGAGGAATTAGAAGCTGGAGATTCGCGTCTACCTCCCATTCAACTTGCAGCCTCTCCTCAAAACGTTGCTGCTGGATATATACATAATTCTCGACCAGCTCCAGCTCTTGCGACAGCGAAACAAGTTTGCCTGCATTTAAGAAGTCAAAGCTGATCCGCAAATAAGTAGTGAACGCATCTGAAAGATCTTTCATTTTGACAGTGTCAAAATCACTCAAGGACATAATCGAATTTAATGTATTAAAGAGAAAATGTGGATGGATCTGCGCTTGTAAATAAGCAGCCTCCATTCTCAAACGATCATTGACTGCTTGCTTCATTGACGTGAGCGACGAAGCACGATACTTCAATTCTATGGCATCTACTGGCTTAGTTACATAGTCATTAGCGCCAGCCAAGAAACCTGCGTAGACATCCTCCTGTTCACTGCGGGCGGTCAATAGAATAATAGGAAGTTCATACATCGTAAACCGCTCGCGTATCAATCTTGTCAATTCATAACCAGACATGCCAGGCATCATCACATCAGCGATAACCAAATCAAACTGCTCATGATGCAACATATCCAGCGCCTCACGGGCTGAAGTCGTTGTATCAATCCGATAAGCTCCATCTGATAAAATATTTTGCAGAACTTTTAAATTGACCGAATCATCATCAACCGCCAGCACATGTATGATGTCAGCGTCTGTATCGAGCTTCGAGAGTGCCTCTACTTCCTTTGTATTATAGGTGGGAGCCACCATAGCTGATTTCTCAGCAGTTATCCACGTGCTGAATGGTGACAATGGATCCGAATCTTTTTCTGTATGAACATCTGGAATAGATGACTGCCGGCCCCCTTTGGCTACAGGTAATTTGAAGCTGAACTTACTTCCCTGACCCGGCTGCGATTGCAGCAATAATTCACTGCCATGCAGTTCGACCAGCTCCTTACAGATGCTAAGTCCCAGCCCAATGCCGCCTTGACCGTAAGCCCCTTGTTCATAGCGCATAAAAACACGCTTTTTCAAAGCTTCATCCATACCTACTCCTGTATCCGTAACATGTATCCATACATCCCCACCCACTTGTTCTGCGGCCAGTTCAACACTTCCCTGTTCGGTGTACTTTAGTGCGTTATGAACTAAATTAATCAGAATCTGCACCAATCGCTCCTCATCCGCATAAACACGAGGCAGTTTCTCATCTATAGACATTCGAAGCTCTACCTTCGTCCCACCGGTTAAGAAGCGTAACATATCCAGTACACCTTCAGCCAATGACCTCACTTGCAAGACCTTTATATTCATCACAATCCGCTTATCCTGCAATCGCACAACATCAAGCAAGTCATTCAGCATAAGCGACATCCGGCGACTGACCATAATTAGCAATTCCATGTCACGCTGGCTCTCTTCATCCAGCACATGTTTTTTTCTTGTTAACACACTTTGGGCAATATTCATAATCCCATGCAGTGGAGTGCGCAGCTCATGTGATGTATTGGCTAGAAAACGGTCCTTTAATTTATTGGATTCCGCCAATTGAGCGTTCAGTAACACATTTTGATGGGATTGATGAAAATATCTCCTAAACCAATAAGCGGAAAATGCGGCAAGGGCAGCTATTAAATCTACGGGATAAAACATAAATTGTGAGCTACCGGCATAGTAGACAGCCCCCCACAACATATTATTTAGTACTGCTAACACTGAAAACAATAAAAATAGAGCACCTTCAGCTCGTAAGGATACCATCTTCCAAAAATAATATACCGTCCAACACACTGGAACGTAATACAGGATCATGTAATACCCTTTTCCGATGATATATAACACTGCCTCTTCAGGACCTACAATAATAAATAAAGTAAAAATGAGAACTGACAGGATGTAACTATAAAACGCCTTGCCTTTCCGTCGATTCCCCAATAGTTCTCTTCCCATCAATAAAAGGAACAGACAAAACCCTATATACGAAAGAACCTTTAACCTCAACATCCAGGCAAAATCAACATGAAGAAACCGGAACATTAGTCCATTATGTTCAACCCCAATGGATACAGCCGCAGCGACCATCATTAGGAAAAAAATAATCAGCTCTGTTTTTCGTACATCCATCAGATAGATAATCAATAAATACAACCCATGTAGAAGAAGCATGACCCCTACGACTAGCTGCAAGCCAATGGAATTCCAGTATATAGTGTCTACTTCATGTTGAATGCCAAACTCCACGGACCGAATTATGCCCCCTTTTAGTGGAGACTCATAGTTTGACGTCCGGACAAACAGATCCAGATGCTTCTGATCTGTAGGTGTATAACTGATTAAGAATGCTTTCGTCACATAAACATGCTCTTCCTTCTCGTCAGATAACACTCCAAACCGTGAGAGAATTGTTCCATTAATCTCCACTTCAGAAGAAGTATAGATGGATTGGAACCAAAAGCTAAGCGGCTCAGACAAGGGGCGATCTAGCAGAATCCGCAAATGATAAGTTCCGTATCCATATGCCTTCTTTTGCTCTGAAGGATTAAATGCGGTACTCCAATTACCCGGCACCTGAAGCATCCGACCTTTTAAAATACGATCCATATTGGCGGCATTCACCCATTGTTCAGGATAAAACTCCCATTCTCCATCCAGTGGAAAGGAGCTTAGTGATTCAAGGTCTACTCCCCGCAAATCGAGCACACCTTGCTCCACTACAGGAGGATTAGACAGAGTAAAATGATTGTACCAGCTCCAGCGTATTGCAATCAGCAGGCAGATGAATACTACTATGTACAACATATGACTTAACTTAATTTTATTCTCCGAAGTTCTCATAGACTCCTCATTCGCCAATAGTATTTAATAGTGCTATATCCCTATCTTCAACTTTGAGCAATACAGTATGATTATACTATATTAAGAGGCCTATAGACGTATGTAATCCTATGTTTAGAGGAAAAAAATCAACTATCCCATAGAGCAGATAGTTGATTCCTTCCTTAACGCTTCTTCTAATGTAGGGTTCGATGTGTTTAGATTTCTAGCAATGAGAATACTTTATCGAAACCTGCTTTGGAACGGGAAAGTAATTCAGATGAACTGTGTGCGGAGGCTGGTGCCAGCACTTCTTGGGCGATAACGCCGGTATACCCGATCTTTGTAAGGCTTCCCAGGAAGCCTGTTAGATCAATAGCCCCTTCCCCTGGATACAATCGATCAAAATCAAGCAATTCTTCTATGGGCAGAGGTTTAGCATCATTGATATGGACATACGCGATTTGATGCGGTTGTAATTTCAGCAGATCCTCGCTTGTTAATCCATTTGTATGCCAATGATAGGAATCCAGCAACAAGCCGATATTTCTCACTTGAATGGTGTCCATCCAGTTCAACGTATCTTGCATCGTCCAGATCAGCGGATTTGCCCATTGTGTACGTAAGTGATGAGGGCCAACGAACTCTAAGGCTAGCGAAATACCATAAGCGCCTAATATTTCTGCACATAGTCTTAAACGTCTAGTGGCTGCAATCATAAACGGTGCGACCGGAAGATCTGTCGAAGGTAAAATATATGTGCAGCATGTGGTGCACTTTAAGTCAGCAGCGGCCTCTGCCATCTGGGTAAGCGATTTCAGGCTCTCCCTAAAGCTATCCTCTGTCGTGCGCCAATCTACCTCTAAACCAAAAGATCCTAGCATGACGCCATGACTTTCCAACAATTGAACTGCCCCACCCTTGCCATGCTGCTGTACCAACTCTAATGGATTGACGTCTATGGACCTAAACCCGAATTGGCTCGCAAGTCTGATGTATTCTTCATTGGAACTAATCTCACCCAAACCTGCTGTTGTTAATCCTCTTATCATCGTCGTTCTCCCCCTTTGACCAATCAAACAGTACATCATTGTTCTGGGTACCCATTCCAAGTCTAGCGCATTTGGCACTCGAATAAAACACCTCAGAGGACATGTCATTCCTTTCATTTTTCTTTAAAGATCCTTATACTTGCTTGGAGAAACATTTCAAGGGAGATTGAACAGTATGGACATAAAAAAGTTACAATACTTTATCGCAGTAGCAGAGGAACTGCATTTTAACCGTGCAGCAGAGAAGCTGAATATGACGCAGCCTCCTTTAAGCCAGCAAATTCAAGCTCTGGAGAATGAGATTGGTGTGAAACTATTAGAACGGAACAAAAGACAAGTTCGTCTAACGCCAGCGGGGGCGGTATTTCTAGAGGAAGCTAAATCCATTTTATCTCAACTGGAACGCTCTATTAAAACAACACAATTAGTCGATCAAGGAATTATCGGACATTTGAACATTGGATTTATAGATTCTGCAGCTGGTGGAGTATTGGTTAATATGTTAAAAATGTTTCGGGAACGTTATCCACAAGTACAACTCTCATTACATGAGATGACGTCTGCTCAGCAGTGGCAGGCTTTACATGAAGGAACGATTCACATTGGATTTGTACGTTATACAGAGTCGGGTAAGCATATCGACCATCGTCCCTTAGTCAATGAATCGCTTATTGCCGTTTTGCCAGAGCAGCATCACCTAGCTCAATTACCGGTGTTATCCATTCGCTCTTTAGCTTTAGAGCCGTTTATATCGTTCCCACGTCATTTAGGAGCTCCTTTTCATGACCTCATTATGAGCTTCTGCGCCCAACACGACATGTATCCGAATGTTGTACAGGAAGCTATTCAGATGTACACCATTGTAAATTTGGTAGCTGCAAATCTTGGAGTTTCCATTGTGCCCTCTTCAGTTGCTATTTTCCAGCGTGAAGGTATCGCATTTCGTCCCTTTGAAGAAAGCACACCATCGATTCCCCTTTATGCCGCTTGGAGAACCGATTGCGAACGTGCCTCCTTATCCGCGTTACTAGAGATCATAGGACAAATGAGTTCAGAAGCTATTAATGGTGAATAATATAATATTCAGCCCGTTTTTCTAGGATCACGTTCAATGAGTCCTTCTAGCACCCTATCGATTTCCAACATCACTTCCCTATCCAGACGAACTCCTGCAGCTTTGGCATTTTCTATAACCTGCTCAGGCTTGGATGCCCCAATAATTGCAGAGGAGACTTGTGGATTTTGCAACACCCATGCTATAGCCAACTGTGGAAGCGTCAACCCAACTTCACTGGCGATGGAAGAGAGATTCGAGACCGCCTCAAGCACCTCAGTCCGAAGCCACTGACCCGCCAATTTATTCATAAATGGTGAGCCCGAAGCGGTTGAAGCACGAGAACCCTCTGGCAATGGTTGCCCTGGCATATATTTACCTGAAAGAATCCCTTGAGCAAGCGGTGACCAGACCACCTGTCCAATCCCTTCCCGCTCACAAGCTTGAACCACCTCCGTCTCCATCACACGCCATAACATCGAATATTGAGGTTGACTAGCCACCAATGGCACCTTCAATTCCCTCGCCAAAATAGCACCTTCTGCTATCTGATCCGCCGTCCACTCACTTATCCCGACATAGAGAACCTTACCTTGACGCACCAGATCCGAAAAGGCCAAAAAGGTCTCTTCAAGGGATACTGTTGCGTCAAAGCGATGCGCATAGTAGATATCAATATAATCCGTCTGTAATCTGTTCAGTGAAGCATGGCACGCATCCATAATATGCTTGCGAGACAGACCTCTTGCGTTACGTCCCGTCCCTGTGGGATGGCACACCTTGGTACACAATTCGATATCAGCTCTGTGCACTCCTTTTAATGCTTGACCCAGCACCATCTCAGCTTTCGTATCGGAATATACATCCGCAGTATCAAATGTTGTGATCCCTACATCCAATGCAGCGCGAACACAAGCATGGGCAGTATCATTGTCCACTTGAGCACCATGTGTAATCCAATTACCATAAGCAATTTCACTTAGATGTAAGCCACTCGTTCCTAATTTGCGATAGTTCATTTTATACCCTCCTTTAGATAACAATCTGATTGTAACAAAGGGTTATTAATACGAGAAATACTCTTTAATATGCGATTTAATTCAAAAAAGATATTACTGAGAACCTTAAAGATAATAAAAAACGCCCTTTAGGCGTTTTTCTCGGTAAATATTCTGTTTCGAAACTCTAACTTCGCCAATACTCCGGCGAGTATTAACCTCCAAGCCTTGTTACCGCACCACAACTAACAGTACAATAATTCCGAGCCAGAACAGCCAGCTTACTGGGTGACCGAAATTTAATCCCCAGCCGACTCCGAGCCTTTTCTTGACGATTAGGTTTGGATCTTTGCGATTGAAATAAATCATACCTAATAGCCATTTATCATCATCATGGACAGGTCTGGCATTGGAGCTATCGGCAGATCGCTCCAAGCGGCTTTCGCCCTGACCAGCCCAGAACGTTAAGGCCAAGGCGTATAGGATGATAAGGGCTATTATGATTAGGATAATAGGGATAGCGAAACTCATGTTAAGCAGAGATATCATGTTTAGTTGCACAACAGAAAACAGGATAACTATTAAGAAGCTTGCTGTAAGCATAAAATATGACCAAGTACGGCGGTAAGTTGCGTCTTGTCTGATGGAACGGTTAGGATCATTGGGTTGAACCTGCTGCTTTACTCTGCGAATACTCCAATTCTCAAATATGAACAAAAGTGTTATGAACACTTGCATGATCGTAGGCATAAACACAGAACTATAAGATTTAGCCGCATAGCCGTCTACGTTCCAACTGCTGTTGTAATGGATCGGAATCTGATCAGGAATCAGATCGTAGTTGCGTAGCACATTTACAATAGTAACAACAATAATTAAAACATGAATGAGGAACCATTTATTAGACAAGCCAATGTTTCTTTTCCGAAATCCAGTGTCCACTGCCATGATCGATGGTTCCAGAGCAATAGGCAGCATAGGTAGTAAACTTTTCATTTTGAAATGATAGCTAATGTTTATGACTAGGGAGATTACGACCATGGCGAGTGAATAAGTGACAATGATCCAACTTGGTTGCTTGGAATGTTCATCACCGTATATTAGACAGAGGATACAAACAATGAATAGGATGGTATGTAAGGTAGCACTAATCCTAGCATATGACTTCCGCATCTGGCGCAGAGGCTCACTATGGAATTGTACAGGGCTGACGGTGACCCCAAAACTAATCGTCTCTCTTGTTAAATAAGGCATGCTTACCATGAGTACAATGGCAGGTACAAATACTAAGATCATTACTATAACAGGCATTATCGTCATATCATTCGCCTCCTCTTATACATAAGTGTGTATTTGAAAACTCTATAACCCTTATAGCATAGGCGATTCATCACTATGCCTTTTTGCGTATGATTATCCTATTAACTTAGGATAGGTAATCGACTTGAACATAAATTTTATTATAATCGATTTTAGTGACTATAGGGGTGAAATTAACAATTTATCCAGTTTTTTTGCTACGCAGAGCTACTCAACTGACAACTGAATTATGGCAAGTACATCTGTTTGAAATTCTGTGAAGGTAAAGGACTCGCCTCGTATCTGCATTGGTGCGGATTACTGCGTCAGAGTATAAATAAGTCCTTCCATGATTAAAATAGTACTTGCTCAGGTTTGTTCCATTAAGATATTTCTCTACAATCGCTCGATAAATCGGACGCTTCATTTCATCCACTATCAATGATAGAATGCACCGTTTCATTCGATTCAACATCAAAATAGCCAACATACGGCGTATTTTCTACTTCCGCTGATAATCGGATTTTCAGTGCAGGGAAATCACCTATTCCTAGCGACCTGCAAAAACGAACAACCGCCGCACTGCTTGCCTCCGCTTTCGTTGCTAAATCATGTATGGTCATATGCAGCACTTCTTTAGCATTTGCAAGAATGTACTCCGCTACTTTTTTCTCTGATTCTGGCAATTCATTTAAGTCTAGCTCAATTTGCGAAATCAAACTTCCCCGCAATTAAACCCGCTCCAACAAATGCAGGAGTATGAAAATATTTCCGATTTTCGCAAAAAGTTCTTGAACGGTTTATCTATGATTCCACACGTTCCATTATTGACGAATTTTTTTTTCAATATTAAACTATAAATAAGAAATTAAATTCCAAAAAACCGTTTTTTTCATTTATTAAATTTATCCCAACATTACGGCGCAGGAGGAAATGAAAGATGACGACGACACCAAACATCATCGTAATGAACCATCCAACTAGAGAGCAGCTTGAAAAGATTTACGATATTTTAGATGAATGCTTTTCCGTAGGCCGAGCTTTTTTCCAAGAAAGATTAGACCTCGACACCACATATGATCCAGATACAACCTGGTTTGCGATGGTAGACGGTAAGATTGCATCCAATGTACAAATTTTTCCGTTTCATATTAGAGTCGGTCAAGCGATCTTGAAAACGGGTGCAATGGGGAGTGTCGGTACAGATCTAAATTACCGCGGGCTGGGGCTTGCACACAAAATTCTTCATGCGCAGACCAACTATATGAAAGAAACCGATTATGATATAAGCTTGCTTTTGGCTAGCAAGCATGCGTTTTATGAAAAGGCTGGCTGGAGACTTATTCCGGAGACTGCTTTCGCAATTGAAAAACCAGCAAGTTTGGAGCAGCAGCAAAACAGTGATGAAATCATCCCTTTTGAAGCCTGTTATCTCGATGATATCCGTTTCATCTATGAACAATTCAATAAGAATCGTACCTACACCGTGATCCGAAGTAGAACGTATTGGAATGATTTATTGACCTGGCCGGAATGGAAGAAAGTCGACTGCTTGCTCCTTCGCAGAAATGGAAAAATCGTCGCTTATGGCATCATTGAAAAGAAAGATACTGAACAAGTATTTATTAATGAATTATTATATTTGAACGAAGCCGAAAACGGCGTTGAAGCTTTATTTCATGCCTTATGTCAGCTGCGCCAAAATGCAAAGCAAATATTAGCGATGCTCCCAGAGGACCATATGCTATATTCCTATTACCAACAGCATCAAGCAAATTCAATTCAAATCAATATGGCGATGTGGAAAATGATCAATCTCAGTTCAACTTTCCATAAGCTTCAGCCTGAATTAGAAGATCGCCTAAACCGTAGCAACATAATTGCAGACCAGGAGCTGCATATTGCACTTCGCAGCAATGAGGACTGTATCTACTTGGATTATAAGCAAAAGCGGCTTTCTGTTTCCGATGCTAGTAATCATACCAATCCCTATACTTCAATAGAAGTAGATGAACGCGAGCTAATGACTTATATCATGTTCGGCTATAATGAAGCAGGCGCAGCAAAGGACAGTACTGAGCACGCTAACATCCTTCAAGCTCTATTTCCGAAACAACAAGCCGTGTTTTATTTGACCGATAAATTTTAAGCCATTTTTGATTCCTACCATTTTAAAATAAGGGTGCGTCGCAAGTCCAACTGCTCGGACTTATGACACACCCTTATTTTTCCATAGCGACAAAAACTATTCGTTGTTCATTTTTGATCTTCCTAACAGGACAGCACCGTAGGCTGCATCCTTAATCGGCAAAATCAGCTTTGTTTGCGGGTAGCTCTGTGCAAGTTTTCGCTCCAAGGCTTCTTTCACAAAGCGAGACTTTTGCAGCACACTTCCTGCAATCGCAATCGGACTTTCATATAGCTTAAGCCGTTCAATAACAGGCACAACAAGCTCATATAGATTGGCTGCACATTTCTCCGCTAACGCTATTGCATGTGCATCGCCCTTCTCGTATGCGATCGTCATAATCGGTGCGAGCTGCGCAATATCTTTTTTCGTCGTATTTTTATCATAAACAAAGCCAATAATCTCTTTCACAGTGCTTAATCCAAGCTGCTCATACACCATCGCTGGGATGACCGTATCGGTTATTCTTCCGTCCTCCACTTGAACTAATACGGATAATAGATCGCGCCCAATGCTATAACCGCTTCCCTCGTCATCAATCAGATGACCAAAGCCTCCTGTGCGATGCTGCTCTCCTTTATCATTGACCCCAAAGCAAATCGATCCTGTACCAGCAATGAGAATGATGCCTTGCATTGCATTCTGTGCCCCGTATAATGCGGTTTCTTGATCGCCAGTAATCGTTAATGGCCCGATATAACCGTTATTTCTCACATGCTGCTCCAAAAAATTGATGACCAGCGGATTACTTATTCCTGCCGCACCTATACATATATGAGCAACTTCTTGTAAATTACCGCAGTAGAGCTTCGTTTGACTAAAAATTTCCTCAAAGGAGGCGGCAATAGCATCAGTATCACCACCGTTATAATTAATAGGCCCTACAGTAAAGGTGAATAAAGCGTCTTCCTGGTCATGCGTAATGGTGACAGCTGTTTTCGTGCCCCCCCCATCAATTCCAACGATAAATGCCATACCTATGTCCCCTTGTTGTACTTTTTTCAAAGATAAGAATTTATATGTTTAACGCGATATATTATCCTTATTTTTCTCGCAGAAACGCTTGCCGTCCTTGAAAGGACGCCGAAGGCTTTTATGCTTGTCTACATCTGTATCGTAATCTTGGCGGTGGGTACAACCTCACCATTTAGGATTGGAAGGAGTGATTTGAATGCATCAAGTGTATACTCAAATGCCGCAATTCCGCAGAACTCGCCTTCGATTAACGGTAAATCATACGGGCGACCTAATGTAATGGCCGTTACTTTGCAGCCTGCTGCCAGCAGCTTCTGAACAAGCGCAAGCTGACCTTTGTTTTCACGCGCATTGAACAAGCCGATAACAATATGCTTGTAGCCTTGTACCTTTGGCAGCGCAGCGTTGATTTGCTCCTCGCTCGGGTCAATGTCGATAATCTCATAAGCTGTATTAAAATGCTCCCCCATATATTGCGGAAAGCTAAGAGCTTGATTCAAGCTGCTGGACGCAAGATCGGTGCGGTATGAATAGGAACCCATAAATAACACTTGCTCGTCACCGGTATGAATGGACTGGAGCTCACCTTTAATGAGGCAGATCGTTTCCGTACGCATTAGCTCATTTGCTCGGCGATGTACATCGCAGCCAACTAGTTCATAATCTAGCTCCTCAATCGTCGCATATTGTGCTTTATAAGCTAAAATTTTTGTAACAGCTGCATCAATTAGCGCTTCATCCAAATCACCGGTGGCTACAGCTTCTTCGATCAAATGAATCGCTTCCTTCACTGTCTCAGGAGTATGACTAATGAATACCAAATCAATACCTGCTTTAACAGCTCCTAACGCTCCTTTTGCCGTACCATAGTATCGTTTGATCGCGTCCATTTCTAAACAATCCGATACAACTAACCCTTTATATCCTAATTTTCCTTTTAATATCTCTGTAATAATGGTATGAGACATAGTTCCGGGCACACCGGATTTTTCAATTATCGGAAATAAAATATGTGCACTCATAATCGCTTGAGCGCCTTGCTCAATTGCGGCCTTAAACGGCAGCAGCTCAAGCTGCTCTAATTCCTCAAGAGTTTTTTCAATGGTAGGCAAGCCAATATGTGAATCGACATTTGTATCACCATGACCTGGAAAATGCTTAAGTGAGGACATGACGCCTCCATCGAGCAATCCTTTCATCATTTGAATTCCATACTGGGATACTGTTGCAACAGAATCACCATAGGAACGAACATTTATGACTGGATTCAATGCATTATTGTTAACGTCCATAACTGGAGCTAGATTAAAATTAATACCTAATGCTTTCAATTCTCTGGCAGTCATTCTGCCTGCTGCATACGCATTTTCAGGTCGTCCTGAAGAAGCAATTGCCATGGCTCCAGCAACATTGGTCGCGTCTTTAGGCATACGAGTGACTCGACCGCCTTCTTGGTCGATCGTAATAAAACCCGGGATACCAGTATGTGTCGTGTACCATTGCTGCAGCTCAGTAACAAGCTCGCCTAATTGATATTTATTGTCGATATTATGTGAGAATAAAATAATATTGCCAACTTTATAATGCTCAATAACTTCCTTCAGCTCAGGAGTGATCTCGGTTGAAGGGAAGCCTGTTACGAACATTTGTCCAATCTTTTCGCGTAAGCTCATATGTTCTATTGTTCTCATCAATTATTCACCTTCCTCTAGCGATATAAATGATACTGCTGTGTTATTTCTGCAAATTGCTTGCTTTCCGCTGCAAACTGTTCAAGCAGCTGCTTGGCTTGCATATTTTCCGTACGATACATGTTGTCTCCCCCCAGCAAATCGATAAATGGACGAGAGCCCTCCTTCACAGGAGGCAGGAAGGAAAATTGCTCGTACAAATCTCTTATCGTAAATAATAAGGTTACCCCAACTTCTAAAGGCCTCAGCACTTGGAGATCTGTAATGTAAATTTGTACCCCGCCGCATAGCTCGCCACAATGTTTAGATGACGTTGGCTTGAAATGAACTGGACGAAAAAGCACACCCGGGATACCTTTTGCATTCATCTCATCTGCCAATTGCTGCGCTTGAATGAACGGAGCACCAATCATTTCAAATGGGAACGTTGTGCCTCGTCCTTCCGAGCAGTTCGTGCCTTCAAATAAACATGTTCCTGTATATAATAACGCTGTTTCATATCGTGGCATTCCAAGTGAAGGATGAACCCAAGTTAATCCTGTATCCGGGAAGGACATGCTCCGTTCCCAGCCTTCCAAACGAACGACATGCAGCGATGCATTCCAATTCATTTGATCATTTGCCATCGTTGCTACCTCACCTGCTGTTAAGCCGTATCGCACGGCTAGCTCGTAATTTCCAACAAATGATTTGAAGCCGGGCTTCAAGACATTCCCTTCTACCGTTACCCCGTTAAGCGGATTAACACGATCAAGAACAACAAAATCTACACCTGCATTTGCACAATCTTCAAGTGCATACAGCATCGTATAAATAAATGTGTAATAGCGTACACCAACATCTTGAATATCGTATACAATGATGTCTACTTCATTCAGCATTTCTTTTGTTAAACGCTTGGAGTCTTTACGGTACAAGCTATAGACTGGAACATTCGTAAAAGGATCTATGTAAGTGTCTACTACTGCCCCTGCATCCAAATCTCCGCGCACGCCATGCTCTGGTGAAAACATCGCAGCAAGATTAAAATTTTCATGTAATATAGTAATCGTTGATGCAAAATCCTTCGTAAGACCTGTCGGCGCTGTAATCAATCCTACGCGCTTACCTTCGAACAAATAACGATAATTCGTTATAGAATCAATCCCATTTAACACCATATGAAGCTGCCTCCTAGCTGCTTTTTCGCATAAATGGATAGAACAAGGGAATGTTTCCTGCTATACATAGAAACACTCCCTCTTAGCTAGTTGAATAGTTACCAAAGACTAGACTGCCTTACCTTCACCGTTTCAGCTGGCACCATAAATGCTTCTGCATATGTCTTTCTTGCTTCACAGCCGCGAACAACTGCTAGTGCTTTATAGTAATCCATGTATTTGAAAGATTTGCTATTCGTCACAAACCAATGCTTACTTAAAGCATCTATCCATAGATCAAATGCCGCTTGATCGAAATCCACATATACGTAAGGGACATAATCAACCGCATCCTCCCAGTTTTCGGAGTAATATAATCTTGCTGCAAAGTGCGCGGGGAGCGCTCGTTCAAAGGATGATAGACTTGCGAAGAAACGGGCATCATTTACGATATGATGCGTTAGCGCATGGTCCTTATGCATACTGTTTTTCCAGTGTGTAATTATAATGTTAGGCTTCACGCGACGAATTACATCACAAACCTCCATACGAATTTCTTGATTGTCAGGCAACTCTCCGTCACAATAATCATCGAATACAATGGCTTCACCGCCTAGCATATCCGCAAAAACCTGTGCCTCTTTCACTTTTTGCTGACGATATTCCTTCATATCCTGTCCTGCCGGGACCCCTCGTTCACCCGCAGTTAACGCTAGTGTCACAATGCGATCTCCCTTTAAACTATGACTAGCGAGCACACCACCAGAAGCTAGCTCCACATCACCAACATGCGCTCCAATTGCTAATACTGTGAATTTTTCGCTCATCTTTAAAGTTCCCTCCGCAATATAGAAAATTGTTTTTCAATAGTAAAGCCCGCTTTTTGATAGATTCGAAGAGCCGGATTATTATTTCCAGTGAATAGAGAGATATATTGACAGCCCACATTTTGAAAAGCTTCAACCATTCTGAAAAATAATACACTGCCAAGGCCATGACCCTCATGCTCTGGGTGCACTCCGATACCGCAAAAAAATGCTCTTCCATCAGGCTGCGAAATAATTGGACCTGCAAAGCCCACAACCTCGTTGCCGTACACAGCTACTACAAGGGGTGCGCCAACCTTCACATAAGTAACAATATCCTTCTTCCACTGCGGATTTTGCAGGGCAGCAAGCGTTGCTTCAAGCCCTGTATGTAAATCAGGGACATAGCGCCCAATGTTATAGTCCTTGCTATTTGCTTTGGTTTCCTTGTCTAAAATATCTTCGGGAACAATAAAGCTTCCGAGTTTTAAATACATGCCGCATTGCGTCGCTCGATCTTCGTAGCCTCTAGCCATTAAAGCTTCATATAATGGCTGGTCCTTACTGATGCCCGGGGCATTATTATGCTCATGCTGAGGTGCACTTGGTATACTCCACTTCAGCTTAACAGGGTTGAAAAACAATACATCAGCTTGTCTTTTCCCAAGTTCTTGGAATCTTTTTTCTAAACGCAATAGAAAAGCATCGTAAAGCTCCAGAGAAGCCACATGGGTATCTATAATAACACTCGTAATATAACCGGCCACATCTCCAAGAGGGAGATCGTCACCGCAGCAGCCAGCTGCAAAACCAACAATCCCTTTTTCGTCACAGCCTACCCATATACAGTCAGCGTCAAAATAAGGATGGTCGATGAATGTATCTTGAAACTCTCGCTCTGTAAATGGCTTATAATCATATTTTGTAGCCTCACGATTCCAAAGCTCTACAACTGCAGAGTGATCTTCAATTGAAAAGGGTCTGATTTGCAACATTTAAGCCTCCTGTGAACGTCCAATATAGGGCCAGGAAATTTTGCCCATTACTACTGGCTGTGAAGCTCCAGTTACTAGCGGGATATTGTTTGGTAAGCGCTCCATCGTGTAACACGCTAGCAGAGCAAAAGCAATTGCTTCCTTAGCATCACTATTACCACCGATATCCTCCTGCGTCAGCACCTGCACGTTATGCGGTGCAAATAAGTGCTGTAAATCACGCAAAAGCGTCTTGTTATAGCTTCCACCGCCGCCAATTAACAATTGCTCAGCCTGGTGCTGCGGTGCAATATACCGTTCATAGCTATCGACGATGCTCCAGGCAGTTAAGTACGTAGCTGTTGCAACAACATCTTCTGCTTTCCAGTGATTAACCTTCATCATTTCAATAATTTGTGCCACGTATTGTTGGCCAAACCGTTCTCTGCCTGTCGATTTTGGTAACGGCATCGTATAATAATTATCCTGCTGCATCCATTTCATTAGCTCATCAATCACTTGACCGCCCGCACCAATTTCGCCATTAACATCCATTGTCATTGGTGCAAATAATTGCGATACAAGGCCATCGATAATCATATTTCCAGGACCCGTATCAAAAGCAAATACCTCATCCGGTGAGGCATTTACAGGCAAAACAGTCACATTGCCTATTCCGCCAATATTTTGCATCAGAAGTGTTTTCTTTGGATTGTTAAACAATAAGTATTCGGTAAATGGTACTAACGGAGCTCCTTGTCCACCCATTGCCATGTCAGCAACTCGAAAGTCTGATACGCAAGGAATTCCTGTGCGATTGGCGATAACTGCACCATCCCCAATCTGAACGGTACAATGCAGATTATAACCGCCCATAACATTCTCATCCGGAGCATGATAGATTGTTTGACCATGCGATCCTACTGCGAATATTTGCGAAGGCGAAAGGCCGCATTTCCCTATAACGGATAATGTGGCTTGGGCGTATAATTCGCCAAGCCACATATTCATTGCGCCAACCTTATCAATCGTAGCGCTAGCGGGATCAAAAAGCTCAAATATGGAGTTTCTAACTTGCACCTCAAAAGGTGTGTTTTCAAAAGCCAGTAATTCAATCTCTACTCCATGCTCTTTTTCGGCTGATGGGAAAAGCTTAACTACTGCTGCATCAATACCATCTACTGATGTACCTGACATCAAGCCAACTAAGTATGTTGCATCAACTTTTGATTGTTTGTCCATTAACCTTTCACCGCTCCAACTGTTACCCCTTCAAGGAAGTATTTTTGTAAACTGAAGAACAAAATAAACATTGGAACTGCTGAAATGGTTGCCCCCGCCATCATCGGTGCAAAGTAAGTTGTATTCGCAAAGCGAAAGTTTTTCAAGCCGACCTGAATGGTTTGCATATCCATCGTATTCGTTACTAGGAACGGCCAGAAAAAGTCATTCCATGCCGCCATGAACGTTAGGATTGCTAGTACTGCCATAATTGTTTTAGACAGAGGCATAATGATATACCAGAAGATTTTAGGCTGGGAACAACCTTCGATTTTAGCAGATTCAATAATTTCACCTGGAATGGAGGACATGAACTGCTTAACCAAGAAGATATTGTATACCGTTACTATGCTCGGCATAATCAACGCTGTGTACGTATTTTGTAATTCAAAAATATTTACGATCAAAATATATAGTGGAACCTGAGTAACTTGAACAGGAATCATCATAGATCCCAGCAAAATAGCGAACAAAATGTTTTTCCCTTTAAATTTCATTTTTGAAAACGCATATCCAGCAAGTGTAGCAAAAAATACGTTAGATACCGTGATACACGCTGCCACTATAAAGGAGTTCAATAACCAGTCCCATGTATGTGGGCTGAAGTTAAAGAAGAATTTATAAGATTCAAATGAAATCTTCGTTGGTAGGATAGAATAGCTCATTGCACCAGCTTCTACCGGATCACCGAACGAGGAGATGACCATAAAGTATATCGGGAATATGGTAGCTGCGGCAAATAGGATAAGGAACGTAATGTTTGCACCATTACGCATAAACAGATACCCTTTGCTTCTTAAGCTATTGTTGTACAAACCCATAGTATTCTGCTCCTTTTCCTAGTATTCTACATCTTTACCTATAAACTTGAATTGAAGGAATGAGATAAATCCGATAATCGCTGCTAGAACTAATGATTGTGCCGCTGCCTCACCAAACTCAAAATATGTGAACGCATTGTTAAAGATTAACAAACCTACCATTGTTGTTGCATGGTCTGGTCCACCGCCTGTCATAAGATAAGCGTTTTGGAATACTTGGAAGGAACCGATAACACCAGTAACAAGTAGGAATAGCGTTGTTGGCTTAAGGAAAGGGACAACGATAAACCAAAGCTTTTGCAGGAAAGACGCGCCATCAATTTCAGCTGCTTCATAATAGCTGTTATCAATAGCGAGTAATGCGGCTATATAAATAATAATTGCTGTACCATGACTTGATAACCATGACATTAACACAAGTGAGAACATTGCAGTTGCGCTGGAACCAAGCCAGTTTTGATTTTCAATACCTAAAAAACTTACGAGCTTATTGGCAATACCTGATTTTAACGGATCGAAGATCCACAGCCACACAACAGAAAGCGCTACACCAGATGCTACGGCTGGCAAGTAATATAGTGCCTTAAAGATCGTTTGTGTTTTTTTCTTGAAAGGAATAATCAAAATTGAAATTAAAAATGATAGAAGAATATTAAACGGAACAGTTAATAGCGTATATACTAACGTGTTTTTCAGCGCTTTCCAGAAAAGTTCATCTGAAAACGAGTTAACGAAGTTATCCATGCCGACAAAAGTGGATCCTAATGGACCATATTTTTGTAAGCTGATAATAAAGGCATTGATGACTGGATATGCGGTAAATAAAGAAAACGCAATAAGTGCTACTGCGATAAACGCGTATCCCCAACCTGAGTCACTTTCGAGTTTCAATTTTTTTCTTTTAGTCAACGTTTGATTCATTGGGTCGCACCTCTCTTCTAAAAACAGTACAAACTCTAGCTAATTTAGAAGGAAAGCTGTACGTTCTAGCTACGCACAGCTTTCACATGTCAGCCTACGACAGACTAGTCAACTACAATACCATCTTTACCGAAAGATTTAATTGCAGCTGCTTTAACTGCATCATACATTTCTTGTGGAGCAATCTCATTTGCAAGTAAGGCTTGTAGTTTAGGAATAATAACTTCTGTTTCAATTTTCAATGCTTCAGCAGCCAGATCAGTAGGAATATCTGTACGAGCCGGAAGCGCTTTTGCCATCATAGCTTTACCTGCAGCAACGTTATCTTCGTTACGAGGGAATTTTTCAAGTACTTCCGCATTACGTGCAGATTCAGTAATTGGTGATAAGAACAGCTCATTACTGTAGTTAGCAGCAATTGAACCAGAAGACAAGAAATTCGTTGCTAGGGCAATATTTTTGATGTGCTCTTCAGATGGAGCTTTTTTACCACGAAGTGCGATATAACCATCAACGATTGAAGTAGGGACATAATCGGCACCGTTGAATGTTGGGACTGGAAGTGAAATATAATCAACTTCAATAGAATCTGCAACAGCTGAACCATCGTTCGCTTTAATCTTCTCATTGTTTAGACGAGCAGAGTTTTCAAATGCAGATAAACCTTTACCTGTGATCATCGTTTGACCCGTTAGGAACATGTTCCACCGTTTACCTGCATCGATAGAGCTTAGCTCTTTAGGCATAGAACCATCGTTGATCATTTCGCGAATAGATGTAAGTAGCCCCAAGAAGTTTTTGCTTGTATACGTATATTTAAGATCTTTATCGAAGTAATCTGGTAAACCAGCAGTTTTAGCAAGAATAGCTAGATAGTCTTTAGATGCTACACCAGATGTTGCGAACACGAAACCATAACGAGTAGTTTCACCTTTATCATTTTTCACTACGCCTTTAGAAATTGCATTACGGAACTCTTCATAAGTCCAACCGTTTTGTTGAATGCTTTTCCAATCAATTCCGGCTTCTTCAAGGAATTGTTTATTACCACCGATAGTGTGGATTTCCATATACGCTGGTAGGCCGTATTGAGCGTCACCTAGTTGGAAATATTTCAATGGAACTTCGTCATAATCTGCCTTGGCTTCATCAGAAAGGGCACCGTTAAGGTCGATTAGTACATTAAGTGCTGCATATTTCGAAATTCCTGAAGCACCGATAAAAGCAATATCTGGAGGAGAACCTGCATTTACTTGAGTATCAAGTTTTTGTGTCATATCTTCCCAGCTCGCTGGCTCGATTTTCAAAGTCAAGTTAGGATGTAGTGTATTAAATTCTTTTTCCATATCAGCAAAACGTGTTTGATAGTTCGCTGATATCGGAGGTAAAAGTGCTGTAATCGTATCCTTTTTAGGCTCAGAACCACCGTTACTAGATCCTGTGTTACCGGAATCTGTAGAAGCTGGAGCGTTATTTCCGTTTCCTCCGCAAGCCGATAATAGTGATACCATCATGATTCCTGACAAAAACAGAGTTAATCCACGTGATCTTTTTTTCATCGAAAACAGCCTCCTCAATTATTAATAGCATCCATCCTGTTATTCCACTTTTCTCACCTAAACCAATGATGCGATTGCCTGTTTCAAGCGTCCTCCGTTTGCGTTAAGTACTTGTTCTGCTTCTTTTGCATCTAACCCCGATTTAATCATCATAATTGCCAGCTTACAGTTCATAGATGCTTTTTCAAGTGTTTCTGCGGCGGTTGATGTATCTACACCAGTCGTGTTCATGATGATACGAATCGAGCGATCTACGAGCTTAAAATTACTAGCCTTCAGATCAACCATCAAGTTGTTGTACGTTTTTCCTAACTTGACCATTGTGCATGTTGTCAGCATATTAAGCACCAACTTCTGAGCAGTTCCTGCCTTTAATCGAGTCGAACCGCTAATGACCTCAGGTCCTACAACAGGTGTTATACAAACATCTACAATGGGTTCGAACTTTGAGCCTCTGTTATTACAAACACCGATAGTGGCTGCTCCAAGTTCCTTTGCTTTCGCTAAAGCTGCAATAACGTAGTTTGCACTACCGCTTGCCGAAATCCCAATAAGTACATCTTTGTTTGTTACACCAATGCTTTCGATTAATGCGATCCCTTCATCCGTATCGTCTTCACAGCCTTCAACCGCAGTACGCAAAGCAATATCACCACCAGCAATATAGCCCTGCACCAAGGTAGGATCTGTACCAAAGGTAGGGGGACATTCGGAAGCATCCAGAACACCTAATCTTCCTGATGAGCCAGCTCCTATGTAAAACATTCTTCCACCATTAGACAACCTATGATGTAGAATATCTACCGCCTTTGCAATCTGCGGAATCTCCTCAGCTATAGCTCTGGGGACCAGTGCATCTTGTTGATTCATTAACTGGATCATTTCTTCCGTAGTACATTCATCAATCATTAATGTGTCTGGATTCACAGCCTCTGTTGTCAATCCCGCAAGGTAGTCATTCATAGCCATCCTCCTTCTTCCCAGCCTTAATCTGTCATAGAATTAACAAAACATGTTATATTAACTTACAATTATTATGTTCTTATACTAATACAACACCATCGCTTCGTCAATAGATTTTGAAATATAATTTCATGAAGAAATTAAATTCTGATGTTTTATTTCATCCCTTACATACTATGTTATACCACATTTATAAAGCGCTTACAAGATACAATTTAAATTTTTACCAAATGCTTTGATCGCTATGGCTCTAAGGTTAAAGCGATTTAAAAAAATGTATTATTTGCTGATTATCGCTCCAAACGAAACATAAAGTTACATCATCCGTGTTCAACCGGATGATGTTTCGTCTTCGATTCCATTCATTTTCTTCCTCATAATTGTGTGCCAAGCTATTAATTATTGAATTAAACTACTTATTATATTCATTAGATTAACGTATTCATCATGTAGATAATCTGACATGGATTGATAAGTAGTACATTTTAGTACACGAATAAGTGAATGAAATACAAAAAAAAGAAAGCATTGATCCATGATCAATGCTTTCCTCCACATTCATTCTATCAGAACCTAATTTCTAAGTTTTTTCTTTAATATATTATGCGTTTTTGTTAAGTAGGTTTTTACTTCTTCATATTCTGCACTTGCGACACCAGCAAATAATATGTCGATGATCGTAAGCATCGCAATACGCGAGCCCATAGCCCCACTGCGGATTGTTATTTCAGGTGTGGATATGCTCAGTACAATATCCGCCCGCTCCGCAAGCTCACTTTTATTGTACTTCGTAATCGCAATACATTTCGCTCTATTCTTTTGGGCAATTTCCAGTGCATCAATAATATCACTAGTTGCTCCAGAGTTAGAAATGAAAATGGCAACATCATCTTTCTCAAGTAAAGTTGCTGCCGTGAGCTGACTATGACCATCTGTATAGGCATGACACATCTTATTAATTCGCGAGAACTTCTGTTCCCCGTCCATACAAACGAGTCCCGAAGCACCTATTCCAAAAAAAACAATTCGCTTACTATGACATAGTAATTCTACAGCTCTTGTAATTTCTTTTCGATCAATAACACTAAGCGTATCCTCAATGGACTTGCAATTATTCAATGAAATATTTGATATAATTGTCGAGAGATCATCACCCGGCTGAATATCTGTATATTGAGCCTTTGAATCCTCATCACGAGAACCCAAAGATGCCGATATACTGACAATAAAATTGCGGTATCCGCTGTAACCCATCGTCTTACAGAAGCGAAGGACAGATGCATCGCTTGTCTTACTCGATTGAGCCAATTCCTTTATCGACAAATGAGGGATCTCTTCCGTATTTTCTAAAATGTAATCTCCGACCAATCGTTCAACTGGTGTAAAACTCTCTCGCATATCACGAATTTTAATTAATACGTTGTCATTTAGACTCATAATCTACCTACTCTAGATTTAATTAACACCTTTAATAATATCATAAACAATATAAACAACCTATTTCAATAACAAAATACGTTTCGGCATATCAAAAGCTAATATTAATTAATCTATTAAAATCATCCTACTCTTAGGTCATATGATGACTTTACGTTGATTATAGCGTAATAAAGTTGTAAGGTATAGTCGATAATTATATACTTTCTGATATGGTGAAACAAGGGACCACAAAGGTCCCCAAAGATTCTTTCTATTGTTCTCAGCATACGTAATACGCATGTATTTTTAAATTTTACTGCCGCCTAAATATGACTCAATTTGTCAACTACATTCTTTGATGTAGCACCGTTGCTTGAACCATTTAATTGGCTAGCAAGCTGCTTTAATGCAGTCAAGAACACCGGCATGGCCGCTACACTTAGTAATCATAGTGCAATGATTATTACGAATGCTACCTGTAAAAGTGTCATTACGCCCGAAGGAATCAACGCTGCGCAGGTGATCCAACATCCCCTTCAAGTTCGTTATACCGCATCATCAGGAATATGCTGTAATCAACGCCCAGGGCTGCAATCATAATGAAGCTGAAAAATGGAACGATCCAGCTCAAGATTTCACTGCAAGAGAAGTAAGTACTCTAGCAACAAGGAAGCAATAATAAACAGAGAGCTGGACACAGAGCGCGTAATGACTATTAGCACAATTATGATTCCGACCAGCATAATCACGGCTGTACGTACAAAGTCATCCTGTGAAATATTCTGCAAATCAGCATTGGTTGCAGTTGTTCCTGTTAAGGCTGCTTGCACTCCTTGCAAGTCGCTGTCATCTAACGGCATTCCAAACTCCTTACCTGATTTGGATCTATCTAGAATGAATTTTAATAAATCACCAAATATTGCTTTGCTATGTTCGTCTAAGTAATACCCATCTTCATGCAAGCCTTTCTTTTGCAATTTTTGCGCAAGAAATAAAGAGTCCTTTATAATGTAATAATGTACATAAAGACGGATTTGGAGGGAAATAAATGGCAAGTCGTAAATGGGTATTAATCATAGACGATGAAGATGATTTAGCGCGTCTGATGAAGGCTGTTTTACATAAAGAAGGTGTTCCAGACGTTGTAACTGCCGGGACCGTTGCAGAGGGTTGGGACAAGTTTCAGGAGTATAATCCTGAGCTTATATTGCTAGATATTATGCTCCCAGATGGAGAAGGATATGACTTATGCAGAAAAATTCGGGAAACATCAAATGCACCCATTTTATTTATGTCTGCAAAAGACGAGGAAATTAATAAGCTGTTAGGACTGGCGATAGGTGGCGATGATTATATTACTAAACCGTTCAGTCCGAAAGAAGTCGCTTATCGGGTAAAGGCACAACTGAGAAGAGCTGGCTTTACAGAAGAAAAAAAGGCTCCGAAAAGTTTGCAAGCTGGCCCCTTTGAGCTTAGTGCCAATGAGACAGAATTAAAAAAGAATGGCGAGGTCCTCGTGCTAACCGCCAAAGAAGTCGGTTTAATGAGCTGTTTTATGCATCATCCCAATCAGATTCTAAGCAAAGAAACCTTGTTTGGACAGGTGTGGGGTGAGGACTTTTTTGGTTCCGATAATACAGTGATGGTACATATTCGGCGCTTACGCGAAAAAATTGAGGCCGACCCTTCAAATCCTTCCTTTATTTTGACGGTTAAAGGGTTAGGTTATAAATTACATACCAAGGAGTGAGACTAGTTGAAATGGAAATTGACACTCCGCTTTTTAAGATCGGTTATGACTATTGTTGTGATCGTTGGTATTGTAAACGCGATTTTGTTCCTTTCCTTATTCTTTATAAAGGTAAACAATAATAACTTTGGCACTGAAGAAGCATCTGCAGAAACCTTTAGCCGAACCTTTTCACAATACGTAGAATTACAGGCTGGCAAACCTGTTGTGAACGAAGAAGGTCTCAAAAAACTGCAAGAAATGAGCGCCTGGGTACAATTCTTGAATGACCAAGGGGAGCAAGTAGCAGCCTTTTATACCCCTGAAGAATTGAAAACAGAGTATTCTCCTATTGAAATTGTCCAAATGTATAAATATAAAGAATTAGATGCACGCACGACGGTTTTTGTCAGCGAAGCCCAAAATTTCAGTTACTTTTTAGGGGTTAATAATCCTAAAATAGGCCGGTACGTAATGACCTATGACTACGCTAAAATTTTCAAAGATGTTAATGTATTTCTTTCCATTTTTTTAATCGTTGATGTGCTTATTGTAATCCTCATTGGATTTATATTCGGGAAAAAGTTAACTGCACCCCTTCATACATTAATAGAGGGTATTCAACAGCTCAGGGAACGACGTTTTAAGAAAATGCCTACTCCCAAAGGTGTTTATGAAGATGTTTTTCGTAATATGAATGAGCTATCTGAAAAGCTCGATCGGCATGAAGAGGAACGTAAACATCTCGATAAAATGCGTGAGGAATGGATTAGCAATGTTTCACATGACATGAAAACACCACTTGCTTCTATTCAAGGTTATGCAGAATTTATTAACGACAGTGCCACAGATTTAACAGCCCAAGAATTACAGGAATACACGTCAATTATCAAAAGTAAATCGATGTATATGAAAGATCTGTTAGATGACCTCAATCTAACGACACGTTTGCGTAATCACCAGCTATCCCTGCAATTTGAAGAGGTGAATCTCGTTCAGTTTCTACGAGAAATGACGATTGAACTTTTAAATGACCCGACCTTTGGTGAACGGCAGATTGAGTTTGAGGCGAATGTGGCTAAAGCAATGTATAAAGTAGATAAGAAGTTACTAAAACGAGCGATCCTTAACTTGATCTACAACGCGCTGGTGCATAACGATGAAAATGTCGTGGTGAAGATTCGAGTGGATACAAGTCCCGAATCTCATACCCAAATTTCGATTTCTGATAATGGCCAGGGTATTTCGGCTAAAGATCTGGAACAGATTTTCGAACGCTACTATCGGGGTACAAATACAGCCAGCAAGCATGGTACTGGGTTAGGAATGGCCATCGCAAGAGACATTATTTGGGCTCATGAGGGGAAACTCGATTTGACGAGCGCTGAAAATATTGGAACAACCATTACTATACTTTTATAATACAAATGCCTTACTTACTCATTAGGCAGAGAAAAGGGCTGTGCTCCATTACCATTATTGGAGACAGCCCTTCTTCAATTTATTAGTTTTTTATTGCTTTTAGCGGAATATCCTCTACTTTTACTTCATCATATGAGGAGACTTGATCACCTTTTTTTACATACATTTTTAAGTAGGCGCCTTTACGAAGATTTTTTTGTGCATTAAATTCCAGTGGAATTGTATTACCTTTAGCATTTGTAGCCTCTAGTGTATACGAATAGGAAGTCATCACTGTACCATCACTCAGTTTATATTCATGGGGTTCCCCATCCTCTGTAATTTGTAAATAGTAATTTTCGGCATTCATGCGATTGAAATCAATCTTTGCTAGAGCAAAGACACCTACAACCCCAATAACAAACAAAATACCCATTGTAATTAGAAATTTTTTCATCTCAATCATCCTTCTGTTCTATTATTTAGTTTGATAATACGATTGTATGAAGCCACGGTTAAGAAATAATACAACCCATAAATTACGGTATAAGCAATCATCCAGAGCAACACAGGTTTTGCTAAATCTATCATCAGTAGACTAGAGAATGCTTTTAAAGCCACTACACTATGCAATAACCCTACTATAAGCGGTACAACAAAGATAACGAATACCTGTGACGCAATGGATTTCCGCATTTCTTTTGCACTGACACCCATTTTATGCAGCATATTGTACTGTGCTTTATCTTCTTCTGCCTCAGTTAAAACTTTAAAGTAAATGATACTGCCTGTTGCAGCCAGAAATACGAGACCAAGGAAACTTCCTATAAACAGTAGAGAACCCACACTTTCCAAGCTTGTTTGGTAATCTTGAGGCCTACTTGAAAATAGCGCTTCTTCAGGCAAATGGTTTGCAATTTTTGCAGATACATCCACAGAGGCATCCTCTATCCCAAGAACACGATAGCGTATCACTTCTCCATCATTCCGTAATCCTTTATACTGTTCATCCGAGATTACAACTGTTATACCTGCTGTTCCTGCATTTAATACGGTTTGTGTTTTAAAGCTTTGGAATGTGAGTGCGTGGCCGTTGCCTGTTGTTATAGTTTTTCCTGTATACATAGGTGAGAACCTTTTGTCATATCCGATATCTAAAATAACCGCGTAGCCATCCTTTACATTTAATTTTTCTTTATGCTGTACATTGGCTAAGTTGTTATATGTTTTTTCATCGATAACTGTATACCCTCTTTTATCAGAGCTATCGAACGAGGATGGCGCGTTTAATTCTTTCGTATGAAACGTAATGGATAGCGCTTCGATATTTTCATCGTATTTTGTAGCTGGCAGTACAGCACTTACTTGTTTATCCATTTCTGCATCTGTGGATTGATACATAAAGGTATTCGGATTAATCGTTTTTGCCGAGTCATTCGTATTGTAATACAGGCTATAGACCGCTCCACCGGCAGTTACTGTTGTAGCACTCAACACAGCAATCACAGTTAATGTACGTGCATTCCCACGGATACGATAGAGCAGCTGAGATATGGTTATTACATGAAGGTCTTTCCACAGCCACTTTTCATTTTTCTTAATCATTGCTAACACAAAGCCAGTCACACTGTGGAACAATAAAAATGTACCCACAATTACCGTTGTTAAAATAATTAATACGGTCATGAGAAATCCGATTTTTGCCCATACCTTAGAAGTGAACAGGTCCTGCATTGCAAGCCAATAGCCCAAGACAATAAGTAACACTCCAAGAACAGCTACTATCATAGATGGTTTAGGCGCCACTTCTCCCTTTTTGGAAGCATGAAATAAATCAATCAGCTTAAATTGATAGATCAAACGGTAGCCTTGAAACGATGTCACTAAGAATATAACCAGAAATACGATAGCCGTGTTCATCGCTGCCGCCATTGAAAATGTAAAGGGTGCTACAACGTCATAACCCATTAAATGAATCAAAATCGTCATAAATCCTTTTGAACAAAGGAAGCCAAATACAATCCCTACTATTAATGAGAATAATCCTAATAATAAATTTTCAAAAAAGAGCATAAAACCGATTTGACGATTACGTACCCCCAGTAACGCATACAGTGCGACTTCTTTTTTACGTTTTTTCATAAAAAAAGAATTGGAATAAGCTATAAATATGAACACGAAAAAGATAAGAATGACTGCCGCTCCACTCATTAGGGAACCCAGTTTTTGGGATGAAGCCGTCTGTTCTGCTATCGTATCACTATATTTTAAGGTCACAAAAGTAAAGTAAATGATGATACTAAACACCATCGATGCAATGTATAAAAAATATTGCGAAAAGTTTCGGGCTATATTTTTTCTTGCTAGACTAAATAACGTCATCTACCTCACCCCCAATGGCCGCATGAACATCTAAGATCTCTTGGAAGAAGGCTTTGCGTGTCTGATCACGACGATAGATTTCTGTTGAAAATGAACCATCCTTGATGAAAATAATCCGGCGGCAGAAGCTTGCGGCAAAGGCATCATGGGTCACCATCATAATGGTCGAATTGTTATTTTCATTTAAAGTACTTAAGCTTTCCAATAAATCTGTTGCTGATTTGGAGTCAAGTGCACCTGTTGGTTCATCAGCCAAAATCAGTGCTGGCTCTGTCACGAGCGCTCTAGCCGCCGCGGTTCTTTGCTTTTGACCCCCAGAGATTTGGTAAGGATATTTCCCCAGTAAATCTTCAATCCCAAATACTTTAGAGATCTGAGTCACGAGGTGATTAATTTTCTTCGCTGGAATTTTGGCAATCGCCAGGGGAAGCAATATGTTCTCCTTTACCGTCAAGGAATCGAGTAAATTGTAATCTTGAAAGATGAACCCGAGATGTTCACGCCGGAAGTCTGACAAAGCTGCTTCCTTCAGATCATGAATACTCTTGTTCTTCATATATATCTTTCCTTCTGTTGGAGAATCTATGGTTGCTAACAAATTTAGCAAGGTTGATTTTCCCGCTCCGGAAGGTCCCATAATCCCTACAAACTCACCTGCATGAATGTCAAAAGACACGTTTTCCAACGCTGTGTAAGCAGCACTTAACTTCCCGTACACTTTTTTTACGTTTTCTACTTTTAATAATGGTTCCATTCATTTCACCTCATAAATTTGCTGATACTTATACTATAGGCACCGAACCTTACAGCAAATTCATGCCAACCTTACAACAAGCTTAAATCTACAAAAAAAAGGATACCCTGTAGCCAGTTAAGACTACGGAGTATCCCTTTGCTAATGAATAGCATTCATTTTTTTCTCGTTGTATATAAATCAGAAGCTTCATCAAAGTAAAAGCGGCGTTTTTGTTTGCCAAACACGACTAATATAACATGAATGAACAACACGATCGTTAAAATGATAGAGGTCAATGCTGCACCTAACGTTAAGAATATAGATGCCTTATAAAATGGAGAATCCATTGATAGTTCCACATTATTCAACGTTTTCGCAATGACTGTAATGAAGTACATCGCGTAAATGGCACCAAAGCGTTTAAATAACCGCTTGTTCGTTTCCACTCGACTTATTTTACTGTCGTAGCGATAACGCATTATTTTCGTACCGATTGTCGATCCATTCCAAATCATCGGAATAATAAAAAAGGTTACAGAAAGTGTAATGGTGCTCGCAATAAATTCACTAACCGTATTAACATTGGTCATACTCAACACAACTTTAACTACCAGGTTGCTGATAAATAGATCAATAATAACAGCCAGTAACACAGACATCCCTCTTACTTCATCAAGAGCTAATAATCTTTCCGCTTTCTCCTTAATTTTCTTTTTTGATGGGAATAACGCCAACACGGCTGGAGCAATAAAGAACCCCAGTACTCCGCCAGAAGTATTTAACAATAAATCATCCACATCAAAAATACGATAAGGGCAATTATAAATCCCGTAAATGCCGGTTACCTGTGTTATCTCATAAAATAAAGTTAATAGGAAGGTGAAGCCTAAAGCTTTCTTCCAATATTTTTTATCTTGAAAAAAGTATCGCAGATAAACACCAAAAGGTAATAATAGCAAGAAATTAAAAAATGCTTGATAGAATGAGGGTTGGCTAAATAACAGTCTATACGTAGCTGGCTGTGATAACACGATGCCACTATTCCCAAAGGTGCCCACTATAAATTGAAATGGCATAAGTGAATAATGTTGTGTGCCCGGTTTTTGTAGCGAACAAGTGTTACGTATTTCCGGCAACGGCAACAATACTAAAAATAACGCTGCTAAAAAGTAAAAGATAAACGAAAACGAAATTAACGTGGTAGAAAAGGGAAGGTAATTATATTTTCTATAGGTATAAATGAGCCATGGGATAAAAAGGGCAAATGCTAAAACCACAAAAAAGATCGCTGCCACAAAGATCGGTTGAGTATATGCTGACATTTCTAGTTCACACCCCAAAATGATTTAGTATTCATATTAACCATAAAAATGATTCTAATTCAACTGGAGTTGGAACATTTTATCAAATTTAAGGATCCTGTAATGTTGGCATCAATTTAATGTAAGGTTCGCAACTTATACTGAATCCTAGGCAAATAATTATATTTTCAAAGGAGCACTATTCATGAATCCCTCCATCTCGCAAAAAGAAAGAATCATTTCACTCGACATCATTCGCGGACTTGCTCTTTTCGGCATTCTGCTTATAAATGTAGGAGCCTTTAAAGTTATTATGGAAGGAGATCCCTTACCAGACTATAGTGGCATTAATGGAATCATCCATAGCTTGATAATCATCTTCGTACAAAAAAAGTTCTTTTCTATTTTTTCATTCCTATTTGGTGTAGGTCTATACATTTTCGCCTCAAGAGCCGAAAGCCGGGGAGATAAACCCAGATGGCGTATGGCTAGACGTTTACTAATCCTTTTGCTGCTGGGAATCATTCATGTATTTATCTTTTGGGGAACCATTCTGCCCGCATACGCCATTATCGGATTGTTTCTGATCCCTTTTTATCACACAACGGTTTCTACACTTAAAAAGTGGCTTGTGGGTATGACATCCATTTACATCATTTCCTTAGTGGTAAAAATATGCCTACCTTCTCAAGGGGCAATCTCATCTATTCTTGATATTTTTTCTAATGACGCTATACAAATCTTTATTATGTTTTTAGCTGGTTTTTTAACCGCAAAGTCAGGTTGGCTGACACACATACAAGAATTATCAAGACCAATTCGATGGATTCAAATGGTATCATTTCTGTTGTTCATTGGTTTTTCACTATGGATTTGGAACGCTTCTCAAAATGGGAACAGCAATGTAGATTCAGTTACGGGCTTAGGATCTCTCCCAACCACTTTGTTCTACTTAACAACATTGTTTCTACTATTAGAAAATAAACAAATGGTGAAATTCCTGAAGCCCATATCACGGGTGGGTCAAATGGCGTTTACAAATTATGTGGCACAAAGCATTATAGGGACGGCAATCATTTCAATGATAGGTCTAGAAGTCGTTTCACCAAAAGATATTCTCTACATCGCAGTTCTGATTTATTTTATTCAAATCATTTTTAGTAACATCTGGTTCAAGTTTTTCTCCATGGGCCCTTTAGAAAAGGTTTGGCGCTTGATGACCTATGGAACAAAGCCTGCAATAAAACGATAAAAAGCTTCGCTTACCTCATCTCAATTCAAGTCGAAATTTCTTATCTCAACCCAAAAACCCCTTTTAAAAAGGGGTTTTCAAGTTTAAGCGCTTTAACTTTTACGCAACAGATCACAACATGAACTTTAAGAATTAGAGAATTAAGTCTAAAGCATCCTGCGAAATCCACACTTTATCTTTAATCATTACCGTCAGCACATTTAGTTTCGTTGTTTTGCCATCCTGTATGGCAATATTTTTATCTATAGGCAGCTTGAGAACTTGGCCTGCTTTTTTCACTACAACCACCGGATTATTCTTATCGGTCTTATCTAGGGTAATCGTAGCTCCTTTGGCCTTGAATTTATCACTGGATACGTACAGTGTATCCTGAAGCTGCGCCAGATTGAGTCCGGTCACTTCTTGAATATACTTATTCACATCCGTATTCTGGATTACACCGCTGTTCATGAAATCGGTCGGTTTAAAATTAGCCGGATGGTAGGCGAACAATCCAACTTCCTCCGATGTGTGATCATCCGTAGAGAAGGTTACACCTATTTTATCCCCCAAAATTTTACCGATGACCGGCGAAAGGTTATCCTGCATTCCCAATCTGACTTGATCCGCTTCTTCTTTGGTTAGATCACTAAGTCCATAATTATCCGCAAGGACCTTTTTGAAATTGCTCTCATTAATACTGCCTTCAATGTAATAACTGGTATGCTTCGCTTTCTTCAGCACGGAGATTAGGTCTTTGGTAGAATCATAGTTCGTCATATTGAGCCCGCCGGTAGCATGATCCGAAACCGATAAGACTGCTGTATTCCCGTCTTTTTCTGCAAAGTCAACAGCGGCTTTGAAGGCTTTATCAAACGCTAAGGTCTCACTCATAATCCCCACTGGATCGTTATCATGACCATACCAGTCAATCTGGCTTGCTTCGACCATCAGAATAAAACCATTCTCGTTCTGTGACAACTTCTCTATCGCTACATTGGTCATTTCAGCAAGGCTCGGCTGCTTTTGCGGGTTCAGGTCAAAATCAGCATCCAGTGCTTCGGGGTTGAATAGACCCCAGATTTTATTGGTTTTAGAAGTCATTAAACCTGCTTTATCCGTTACGTATTCATATCCATTTGATTTCAGGATTTTGGTTAAATCTTCTCCGTCCTTGCGGTTAATGTCTTCTTTGCCGGGTACCAAATACCCCGAACCGCCCCCAAGTAGAACATCTACACCACTATACACCATCTGTTCTGCAATAGACTGCGCATTGTCACGCGTATATGCATGACTTAAAAATGTAGCCGGCGTCGCATCCGTTAATTCACAAGTGAATACCGTTCCTGTACTTTTCCCAGCCATTCTCGCTGCATCCATAAGGGTAGGCAGAGGTTTGTTCATGTCCTCTGGTTTAACTGCGCTTACGAAAGGCATCGTTATTCGGTCTGGAAGTATGGATACCGTCTCACTCTTAACCTTATGTCCTGTGGCATAAGCCGTAGCTCCCGCAGCGGAATCTGTGGTCAGTGAATCCGTAGAATAAGTTCTCACCAGCCCGCTAAAATATTTATCCATCGCAAGCGCCTGACCTCCCTGATACCATCTGGCCAAGTTCACATCGGATAAGCTCATCCCATCCGTAATAAACAGGATTACGTTTTTGACCGATTTGTTGGTAGCAGCATCAGAGTTATTGACTCCATCGGCGTAGGTCGTTCCGTTGCCTGCTGCAAGCAGACTGCAAACCATAACTGTACTGCAAATTCTCCCGATAACCTTTTTGCGCATTTGAATCCTCCTCTAGCAGATTTTGTTAAGTACGTAACTAGTTTAAAGGAGGATTGTTTGCGGGAGCAGCACCTATTCTCTTATTTTATATTAAATTCTATGCATATTTTGTCTTGAACTGTGCTACTGATATTTGTAAAAAAGGGGGCCCTAGGGGGCCCCCCTTGCATTATTATTGTCTTATTACGAGGACATCTCGAGGTGCTCTACCCGTGCTTTGAATTTGGGAAATTTCGGAGCTTGTAAGGATACGGCCTACCAATATCAACGAAGATGTGACATTATTAAAGTTAAAATTATTCAAGTTCGCTACGTTTTGGCTGCCACGGAACACACGGAACGATCCCTGAAAGTTAATTCGCGAAAATAGTACAAGCGTTACTTGAGAGCTTTCCACAACATTTCTCAGACGGAAACTCGAGAGAACGTTGTTAAACCGAAACGCTCCAAGATCACGAACCGCAACTCCTCCACGTCTGAATCGAATCCGGCGATTGGTAAAATTAGTACCCGACCAAAGAGTAAGACGTATATCACTGTTAGCCAACTAAATCAACTCCTTCTCTGAGATTGATATAGTCTATTAACAACTTCAAAGAACGGTACAAGACAAATATAGTTGCACAAATGTTTGTTTTTCAGATTTCCCTACAGTGGTATTATCCAACTCACCGAGTCGAACCATGGATATGTTAGCAGTCGAAGTAATTTTCCAGTTATATTCGTCTAACTATTAGGCACTTTCTTATATGTTAGGAGCGAATATGAAAAGAATAATTCATGCATTCGGGTATTTAGGTAGTACAATGTTAGCTGCAGCTATACTTTCATGGATCTGCGTATTTTTGATTCACGGCTTACTTGGTGTCTATGCATGGATAGCACTTAAATTTATCATCCCAATTCTAGGTTTCGTAGGCCCCATCCCAAACCCTCTTGCCGATTCTGGCCGAAGGTCTGCCGTTATACTTTGAAGGGACAAAAGTCACGCCAATGCGCAAGAATCATGATCTGGTAAAAAGTGAAGTTATCTTTCCGAGGAGTTACCGGAGGAAGAATGGACAGCTTCAACAACTATGAAAAAAAGACGTTAACGGATGCCCAAGCTCCGTCAACGTCTCCTCTATCATTCATTTCATTTCTGCCTCTACTGGAAGCGAGTTATTTCTTATCCCCACTGCTTTAATAACGAAATTGTAGACTTTATTAGAATCTACACCATTTAATGTATAGCTGTAACTCGTCTGACCGCTTACCGTCGGCACATACACGCTCCAATTTGTGCTGACTTTATCATTTTTCTCGTAAATCCGATAACCTCGCACAGGCTCAGAGCTATTTACTGGCGCTTT
The DNA here is from genome assembly GCF_038002705.1 of Paenibacillus sp. FSL H7-0716. Lineage (NCBI taxonomy): Bacteria > Bacillati > Bacillota > Bacilli > Caryophanales > Paenibacillaceae > Paenibacillus > Paenibacillus sp. FSL H7-0716. Next base: position 218,628 of record NZ_JBBODA010000008.1, on the reverse strand, counting down.
CCACGAAAGAACTGCACGGTTCCCTGACTGTCTTACTGCACTTGGATTTTCGACAATGCCGGGTTTGACGTCAGTCCGTTTAATACTGTAAGCATCATAGACGGCAAGAGGTTTATCTTTAACTGCTGTGTAGGATGTGAATTTCAGCACGTCGCTTGTAATGGAAACATCTACGAACATTTTCTTATTGGGCTGATCGTTTTTTGCTGCAAAAAAAGTGTCTGCATCTGGATTAATGGCATAAAATTTCGAAGCGGCCGAGTTGCCCATCAGATACACGGTCCCTTTGGGATTCAGCACATTTCCTTGCTCATCGGTAATAACATTCTTAATCGGAACGTTGTTCAGCATTTGAAAAGACCTCATATACATATGGTCATGTCCCTCAAACACCATATCCACACCCAGCTCATCAAATACAGGAATTAGATATTTCCGGTAAAATTCTACCCGGTCGCTTTCTGCCGAAGCATTATCCCCTGAAGAATACGCTCCCTTATGCATCGAGACGAATTTCCACTTCTTGTCGGTCTTTGCCACTTGATTCCGCATCCATTCCAATTGCTTCGTGAACTGAATATCCGCTTTATACGGCTTGACCTCCCCTTCGTACTGGGAATTGATTTGCATAAACAGGGCATCACCGTATTCGAAAGCATATACCGAACCGTCGTGAGCACCCGTTCCGACATCTTTTGGAAGATTAAAATGGTTATAGAAGTTGTTATTCGGATAATCCTCTATCTCATGGTTGCCGATAATCGGTGCAAATGGCACATTGGCAAATTCTTTTTTTGGCACACCTAAGAACCACTGCCATAGCTGCTCCAGATCACCGTCATCCGTTAGATCCCCTGTAAGAAGAACAAACTTGGGATCTACCGTTTTCTCAATAGCTCTCTTAAAAGTATCCTGCCAAAGATCGAAATTCGATTTACTTGAGCCTTGGGTGTCGGTTACATAGAGGAAATGGAAATCCTGATTATCCGCCTTGTCCGTGGTAAAAGAACCCGCCTCACTCCAGCCGTCCGCATCACCGTTACCGGCCCGGTAGATATACTTGGTTCCAGGCTTAAGACCGCTTGCAATAACCTTGTGGCTGGCGAACTTTTTATACTTTTTGGAGCTTCTGTCTCCTGATGTCATTAAGGTTTCAATAACTCTTGCGCTGCCCTCATAAGAAGCTGCCAGTTGTTCCGGGAACTCGCTTCCTCCCGCATTGGAGGCCTCCACTACTTGCACTACTGTACCTCTGACGGTTTCGGCTGTATACCAGTCAAAGGCAATACTTGTCTTTGGATCTCCATTAAAAGTCATATTCAGCAGCGTTGGTGTTTTGATCCCGGTATCCGGAGACTTCGTCTTAAAACTCCAGGTAATATCGTTCTCAGGTGTCCGGCCATCCGTAGTCCCCTTAACAAGCTCTTTAGGGACGGTCACGTTGTAAGTTTTGCCGGCAGTGAAATTAGGGTGGCTGACTTTGACTGTGTCTTGACCGAGGAGTGAAGCAGAAATGTTGGTAAGAGGAAGATTGTTTTCTGTGATTACAACTTGATAACTACTGTCGAGGCTGACGGCTTTGTTAAACTTCACTGTGATCTCTGCATTAAGGGAAACATCTGCAGCCCCTGAAGCGGGAGCTTTGCTTACCTCAAGTGTAGGAGTGTCCCCAGGTTCGCCGCTGCTGCGTGTTCCTTTAATTATCACATCTTTGATTCTGCTTGAGCCTGAGCTGGACACCGTTCCCCCGCTTACGCTTTTCGCAGAGTTTACCACCCAGCGGATATAGAGTACATCTTGATTGTTTGTTCCGGCAGGTAAAGCGAGGTTAGTTAATTTGCAGGAATTATTGGAACAATTAAAATTGTTCTGGGCTAGAACAAGGTTGCCGCCCGTAACATCTGTCCATTCCTGTTGATCTATACTGTATTGCACCTTAAAATCCCTGGGCCCTGTACTTGAAGAGGTTTGCTGTGAAGAGAGGAAGATACCTTCGAAGCCTTTGGTCGAAAGCGTGGCAAGCCAGTATTTTAGGCCCGTTCCTTCATGCCAGCCCTGGTTACGTACGCTGTTCTCACTTGACTCATAGGTGTACGCATCCGTATTAGTTCCTACATCACGAATGGATGAAGACGTCTGATATACCCCGCCTGTAGCTGGAAATACACCGTTTTCGCCTTTGTCTTTAAAAATCCACTGGGCAATCGTTTCCTGAACTGCAGTTGCTTCACTTACAAGGTTTCCCTCAATTTCTTCCCTTCCTGCTGAGACAAAACCGGTCAACTCCATGGCAAGCAGCAAACCTATAACCATTAGACTGATTACCTTGTAAAATCTATTTTTGAGATAAGATTGGTTGTTATCCATTTAGCCCATCTCCCTCTTCCTTAATCTCACTTATCATCGAACCGCCGTCTCCGAGAAGAACGGCGATTCTGCTACCTTTACCTACTGTTATTGGAGTTCCCAGTCGGTGACTTGAAGAATTGCCGAATCTGCACCCTTTAGGTCTGTCTCTCCCATGTTCAGCAAATTGCTCCACTGCTTCACACGGTTCTTGCCGTTAGGTGGAGAGTTGTACTCATTAGTATCCACAATCTTGGTCCGTTCTTTATAAAATTTGGTCATAAAAGTCTTCTCATCTGTGCTGCTTCCGGATTTACCCAAAAGTCCTTGAAGGGTCTCGGAGCCGCCGGTAGCTCCATGGTTCAGCGCTGCATCCACGAAGGAACCAATAGTTAATGCCGAGTTAAAGCCGCGTTTGCGGGCCTGCTCCACACTGTATTTAATATAGATATTGTAGAACGTTTTCCACATAGCCTCTCTCCACTCGGGATCATTTTGCAAATTGCCGATTTTTCTGCAGAAGCTCTCTTCGCTTTCATTGATTTCGAGGATCTTCCCTTTCATCGAACCCTTAACACCGATCCGGGCCAATGCGCCTTTAACCGAAGGATTACTCGCGCCTTTGGCAGCGTCATATGCCTTGAACAGATCCGGACCGTCGGGACCAGTATCATTTGAGCCGCCTGTAGTCGCACCGAATATTCCAATCGTATACCCGCGGTCATCATCAATATCTTCACAATATCCGTAAAAATCGATCCAGTTCAGATCGTCCTGCTCCGGTTTGTTGACAAGCATCATAATATTGTTCCACTGCTCACCATCCAGACCTGTATTGTCACGCAAGAATTGAAGTGTAGCCGGTGAGAAATTAGAATCAGGGTTCCCTGCCGCATAACTTTTCTGTTGAGATGAAATGGACAGACTGGCATAAGAAAAAATCATTGAAAAACTGAGCAGAATCATCAATGAAAATTTCATCTTCTTGAAAACCTTACTCTTCGTTGAATTTAGCACCGCAATCTCTCCTTTAATTGAATAGTTTAAGCGCTTTAACTTTTAGTGGCAGTGAACCTTATCCCTAACCTATCTGAGCATGACAGTCCTCCTTTTACCAACACTTGGTAATTCAATTCAAGCTTATCTCAAAAACTTTGTCCAAACAGCACGTATTTTCTTGTAAATATTAATTTTTATACATATGTTGCTACAAACCCTAGATTAAGTCTACAATCCTCTTAGGAGGTGCTGAATGAAACCGGTATTTTATGAGTCTACTCTTTTTGACATCAGCCGCAAGAAACAGGTATACACCAGCATGCCTTCAAGACACTATCATGATGCATATGAGATTCTGTATTTAATATCCGGGGATTTTTATTATTTTATAGGGGACAGAACTTACCAGGTTGCGGGCGGAACACTGTTATTTATGGATGTTCACGAAATGCACAAACTGGTCAATTCCGGCTGCAATATGTATGAACGGGTTACACTCCTGTTTAAAAAAGAATTCCTGCAGCATTTCTGCACCGGCAGTCAATGTGAGGAACTGCTCGAATTGTTCAAAAGTGATTACCGCGCTTTGAAGATGACCGGGATGGATCAATATTTCATCGAACAGCTTTTTCAGAAAATGATCCAGGAGGGGAAGAAGCAAGCCCGCGGATATGAACAGTACCAACAAATCTTATTGGTGGAGCTGCTTCTCTATCTTAATCGCAAACTATTTGACAGCCGCGTAGCTTCATTTGTAGAATCCAATCGTACACATAAGAAAGTCCTGGATATCGTTAATTATGTAAATCAACATTATATGGAACCGCTTAAGCTCTGTGAGATTTCACGGCAATTCGACATAAGCTCTTCCTACCTTTGCCGCACTTTTAAAGAATCCACCGGGTTCAGCTTCATTGAATATATCAATAACATCCGCATTAAAAAAGCGCGTGATTTGCTGGTTGGCTCTTCTTTTAATGTTACAGAAATTGCAGGAATGGTTGGGTTCGATAACACCTCCCACTTTGGACGAACCTTCAAATTAATAATGGGCATCTCGCCGCTCTGCTTCCGCAAACAATTTAAGTCTTAATAACAAATCACTGGAATACGTTAAGACATTTCATCAAGCCGAACAAATTGCAGGTTTCTTGTCTGCAGTTGGTTTAGCACTTCTTCTAAAGCTTGCAGCATAAAATAAGGAGCATGCCGGTCCGCGCCCGCAGTCTCTCCACTATCGTGAAGTAAAACAACGGAGCCATCGGTGATTCCACCTAATAGAATGGCCTGCATCCGGGTTTGACAGGCCCGGACGTTCCAGTCACTCGCCTTCAGCGACCATAAAACAATTCGATACTGCTTGTGCCGAAAGAAATCAAATAGATTAATTAATCCCCAGGGTGGACGGTAATGATTGGGTCTGATTCCGACAATAGACTCTATAATATCAGCGGAGCGTTCCAGGTGTTCTCGCCTAATAGTACTGGGCAGCATCAGCCAATTAGAGGTATGGCAGTAATTATGGATGCCAATCTGATGGCCTTCCCGATCCATTCTTCTGATCAGATCTGGATACTGCTCCGCTCGCGATCCAAGCACGAAAAAAGTAGCCTTCACTTGATGTAACTTCAATAAATCCAGCAATTCCGGTGTATATTTTGGATGTGGCCCATCGTCAAAAGTGAATGCCACCTGTTTTTCTACCGTTCCTTTACGAAAGACACCTAAGCCGCTCACTCGCGTAATCAAACTTGGAATAAACATGTAAAGAGTAGCGGCACATAGTATTCCTACTATCAGATAAGTAAGTATGATTACACCTCCTTATAACAAGCTTAAGTCCTATCCAGAGTAGTTCTGTCCGGGTGAGAATCGATTTTTCAGTGAGGCGCGTGAATGGATCAGTAACATCGGGACCAGTTGCTCTGTTCGCCGATTGATTCGTTGTCTCCCTTCTGGATGCATGGCAGACAGCAGCAATCGAAGATAGATGGTGGTGATGCGTTCGAAAACGCCGGACTTTATGTTTTGTTGTTCAAAACCAAGACCGTGTGTTAATCCCCGATGGAGCAGTGTAATCCCCAATAAAGCCTTGACCTGCCTGAACTCGGACTGCGATTCGAAGGCTTCGTTGATTTGCTGCATTGATTTGCGCAGCATGCGAGCCGTTTGCAGTGCGGCACGATCCGATCCTTCGGACCGGATCAACTTCAGGATTCTTTCATTGTCGAGGTGGAGTTCTCCCACCCACTCTCCTTGATTGATGACCGTGGCGTCTTGGCATACAATAGGCTGTCCCCGGTGCTTTTTTAGCATCACGGTACATATACCAAAGCGTGACTTATGCGATCCGCGAAAATGTGAAAGCAACGCAAAAGCTTTTTCCCACATCATCCAGACGGACTGCACCGTGGTTTTACGTATTTTGAAACCCAACTCATTCACCATCCTTAAAACGGTTATAGTCTCACATTTATACAATTTACCTATCGGAGCTTTCTTTTTTCTTAACGTCTACTTTTATTTGACGCTGTACACCGAAGTTTCTCTGCGTGTAAATCAAATTTCCATACAATTATTTTCATAAGTCTAAATTTTTGGCATCCAACTACATAAAGAAAAACCCATGTCTCTTGGACATGAGTTTCGGATGTTATCTTTTTGACTAAATCAATCTGGTTTCACTATCATTCCAAGCTACCCAACTCTACCACATCTCCGCTAGTAGCCTTCACGGCATAATTACAATCCAGCTTCCCGCACAGCACATACTTCGTCTGCCCAGGATTATACACATAGACGGGTGTTAATTCGAACCATCCCTTGAGCTTATCATAAGCTTCGTCATGGCTCACAGCAATTTCCCCTTCGCTCTTGAATTCATCAAACGTATCGAGCATTAGCTTGTTATCCATATAATTTATAACCTTATAATTGTTCGTATCGATGAACAGGAAAAGCTTACGCTGAAAAATACGATTACTTGGCGCATTCATCCTCAATGTCGCTTGAATATGTCCTCTTTCCCGATGTAAAGTCTTCAATATCCATTGTCCGGACTCATCCGGATAGAGCTGGCTTAAACCAACTTCGACTGCGGTTATACATTGGGCTTGTTCTATGTCTGTGATTGAAAATGAATCTGGGTGCGGCTCACGTGCTATTGCCTGTTCGATTGTAACCACCTCTTGCAGACGAATCTCCGTCCTTGCGAACTGTTTCGTGTCCGCGTGCTCCCATTGCATTACTTGATCAATATTCAGTCGTGCTCTCGTACCTGATATCATCTCAAATGGGATTGTGGTTGTTCCATCATTTGTAATGTAGATTTCTTCTATCCCATAGATCGGCAAGAGATGCTTCATCTCGTACACTGGATATTCTATAAGCTGTAGTTGATTTTTCGCCAGTGGCTCTACAGCTTGAAGCGTGAGAGAATAATACTCTTTTTGCACAAGGGAGCTGGAAGGAAACTGGCCATATACACTATAAAAAATAATTCTACCCTCCGTATCGAAGCGTAACTCCATTCGCCCGCCAAGAGAGATGGGTATACCGTCTATACATTCGGCAAAATGATATTCTCCTCTTTCTACCTTCACTAGATAGAATTGTTTACCATATTCAAGCCCTACTTCAGCTTCCATCCACTGAATAACGCTGTTTAATTCAATGTTTTGGAATGGTGTTCGATTTGCATAAGATTTCCCTCCAACAAAAATAACACTTTTATAGTTATTGGATAGCAAGTCAAGCGTAATGACTGCAGTTCCTTCCGGATTATAATCTTCCTTCCATTCCTTAATGTGAGAAGGAAACCATTCCATACTAAGCAAATAGTCGGTTTCTCCCAGCATCGTAACTTCGCGATAAATTTCATTTGTATGTAAGTAGTAGTTGTCCAATCCATAGGTTTGCTGTGTAGCATTAACTAGTTCTTTGATTCGGAAATCCATATCAGTGCACCCCACAAAATTGATGCCTATATCATATCATTACTTAGCAATGATTATGAAGCGCAGCGAACTCATATCTGCTATATATTCTACGAGCTTATGTAATGGGTTTTGCTGGTGTTCAGAAAATGATCAGTAGCCTGGGGTTTAATAAGGCAGAGGGTATCAATCGATTGTACAAGTCAGGAAAATTCACCCTGCTGACTCACAACCTTATCAGAATTCTAAACGTGTATAGTGAACACATATTTTAATGGAGGTATATCATCATGATTGACATCATCGACGGAAATGCGGCATTAATACATTTTTTCCCACTTCCGGCGCATCTTTATTCTAAGAATATTGCTTGTATTGTTGCTGTAGCTCATGCAGAAGAACGGGGTCCAAATTTAACAGGCCTCATAAATGCTTTATACTCAAAGGGATATACAGACCTTGATCATCTATTAAATTCCACATGGAAAAAACTATACCAAGTTCCGAGGTTGGGCCAGCAAAGACTAGTGCTTCTACTTAGTTTACTCGAACGAATTTCTGCAGATCCCAAGACCATAGAAAACTATACAGCTTTCCCTCATGTTCCCATCCACAGTAAAAAGGAAATGAAAGAATTAACTTTAAAGAGGATCATTAAGAAGTATAACGAAACATCTGTAGAGGTATTAACTGAAGACAGCGAAAAAGAAGCTCGTTTAAAGAAAATTAAAGATAGACTCCGAGAAATGGGGATGATCGTATAACAAAACCCCGCCAGTATAGTGAAGTGCACCCCTTAGAATAGACATTGGATAATCCTCTGGTCAATCCGATTTCTATTCTAGAGGTGTGACTTTCAATTCATTTAGTAATCGCGCGCTGCATCGAACCAGCGTTGAGCCATCTCCTCTGTGATAGGCTGGCCAATCAGGTGGTCAGACTGGCTAAGTTGCCATACCGCTTCACCAAGATCTTCTCGTTCGGTGGTTTCGATGCCCTTAAGATTGTTGAAGCGCACGGTGAAAGCGGTAATGGCGGTCTCGGCCTCAGCAAAGCTACGGGCCTCGGACAAGGTTACCTGTGCAACGTTGTAAGCTTCATTAGCCAGCTTGGCTAGACGTTTAGCCCAGGAGGAGAATGGACGGCCAAACTCGGTCGTCCACCACTCTGGCTTTCGTAATTGGCTCACTGAAGCATGGTCGGTCCAAGGACGGGTTTCAGCACGAGTTTTCATTTGCTTTTTTAGACGCTTGCCAGCGCTTTCTTCGACATTGTAGGCGATAAATCTGTCAAGTAACGGCCACGCGTTCAAGGTCGGCAAGTCCCCCAGATCAGGCATAAAGCGCAGCTCCAGATTCGTTAACTCGGTATGATGAGCCAATAGATTCAAATCGCAGAAGTTTCCCCACAAACTCAGTGATTTAAGGTTTGGGTACCGGTTTAGACACTCTAGCGAGATAGGCTGTCCCAGCGGTGCGTTATGTAGCGTCAAACTCGTTACCTGGTGCAGCTCCCCCATATCGGGCAGCAAAAAAGGGGGATCATTCTTACGTCGGCCGGTGCGCGGTGCAAGTGTAAGAGAAGATGGCATATCGCCTGTGGCCGAGAAGCGCGATAGATCGCCGGACACACTCAGGCGGAAAGGCTGCTTCGGAAGTATTAGGCTGAGGGACCTCCCGGCTGGTTCCAACTCGACATGCAAGCCATGCAAATTGGACTGACTGGCATCCGCCACCGTGTCTGCAGACAGGATCGGAGTCCATGTCATCTCTTCTATGGGACGTTTCTGTGCCCAGTCAAAAAAGCCTGAATCACTGCCTGTATAATGCAGAAATCGCGGCCAGGGAGAGCCAGCCGGTGTGGCAAAGACATCGAATACGGTCCAATCGATTGGCGCATCAGACGCGACATGAAGGTCAACCTTTTTCCCCAATTGCGACGGACCCATGGATAGACTGCCCACACCGGGCTTAAGGACAAGAGTATGACTAAGTGGACCTGTCAGATTGATAGGATAACTACCAACTTCTCTAACAGAACCAGCTGAAGGACCAGCTTGGCTATCATTTGGCATTTCTATCATCCTTTCCTCTAATGCATTTCAAGATCTAACTATTCACACCTGACTCTATCTTCTCAGTAATAAATTGTTTGAATCTTGTAAAATACCGCTCTGATGCTTCCCAGCGCCTAAGATCCAAATAGGACATGTCCTGCTTGCCATATTGATCGGGCGGCTGATAATGCCGGGAAACATAAGTTCCATTGTCCACTGTGTAAAAATAAAACGCTTCATCTGGAGTCCTGATTTCAATCCGACCATGTAGAAGGTCTCCGTCCTCGTCCGTATGCGTTTGACGGAAGCTGTAACATTTGGAGCCGTCCCAGAACCCGCCATTCTCCTCCACTTCCGAATATAATTCCTGAATTACATTGTGTTGCAAAATGTCTTCCACATACTGTACCTCAATGTTTCGTAAATAAAGCTCAGCCATATTAACGCAGGTCAACAACATCGTCCAGCAATCGCTAATCTCTGCTAGTTGTTCCTGAGACTCTTCTGTAATGTCCTCCCACTCAGACCCTTCCTCTATGGTTCTTTTCAACAAACCGACAGAATGATCTTGCTCCAGCCAAATATAATAGTGATGCCGGTTATCATTCATATAAACGCTAAGATCCCGCTCATCCCCGTCAGCATCAATATGCTCCAGTTGAACTTTAAAAAAAACGTCTTGCTCCCGAAAATTAAAAGAAGGTTTATCATTTGGCATTAAAATACACTGCGTCAACTTCAATATATTTTCTTCATTGATCGTGTTATGGGTGAAATATAAATGAACAGCTTTCTTGCTAGTGGGGGATTCATTTATTTTTTTAAGAGCAGAACGGCCTTCTTTAATTACGTTCACCAGTGTGCCAAAGGAAAAGTCCTCCTCATCCTCTTCTATATCTAAAAAAACTTCATCGATCAACACTTCATGTATGTCCACAGGAAGCTCCTGAAATACGCCGTCCCCCTCCCACACATTTACTAAGCAGGCGATCGATTTATGTCCGTCCACATTGAAACTGTACTCGTCATCCTGAACTAAAACCGCAGCGCTGAGATCACCTTTAACAATCGTTTCCCCATGATTGTAGGAGCCGCATAATATTTCCTCAATCATCAGGTTGCCCGAAACATAAATTTCCTGACCGCCTACAGCTATATTTTTTGCACTCATATTACCGGTCACCAAAAGCCCTATGGCGCCATCCGTTTCTTTATTATAAAGATTGTCTACAGTAAAATTTCCTTCTATAAAAATGATGATTACCTCTTTTTGTTGCGGGAAAGGTTGCTCCCAATCTAAATTAAGAGAAGGCAGCGTCAAATCCCCTTCATAGTAAGCGGCAAGTTGCTCGTCACTAAAATCTTGGTAAAACTTCGCCCACCAAGATCCTTCGGGAAATTTATCTGCTAGTTGGCTAATAGGAATGAATCGGAAAAGATTGCTCATAAATTATTTTTCCCTTCATTTTAAAATTTCTATTATTTTCTCACATACCGCAAGGCTTACCCCCTGCGTAATCTCGACCATTTTAAATCCGAATATAGTAGACGGTTTCCGAAAGAGGAGGCTTCTACTCCGCCGCTTCCGCCAACCATACTTGCATAGCTGGAGATTCCGCCCGATTCAAACGGAGGGCAATTTCAGTATTGATCTCATCCGGCGGCATGACTTCGACAAGGACGCATACTGACTCTCGCAGTTGATTCAAGGCAAACATACCTTCATCATCGAGTATTTTCATCGCCAGCTCCATGGCCTTCAGCCTCAAATCAAACTCGCGATTCCCTTCGTCACCCTCAAGATCCGCAATGAAAGAACGCTCGGTAAATCGTTGTTTAACATTATCAAAGTTCTCATCGCCGAAACAACAATAGGGCGAATCCGCATAAGACCATTGGATAAGTTCCGCAATAGTCGATGCCGGTGTGTCACTTTCGAATCCTTGCCTGGCTGCTTCTACCTCCAAAGCTTCCCACGACCAGGCGGAGATACTTGGCGCATGTCCCTCGCCAGTAGTGTATAGAGTACAGTAATAGTAACGTTCGCCATTTTCAAAAAGAGTGCGAAAAGACGTTCTAGCAGCATCGGCGATCTCTATCGCCAGCCTCTCCATTTCTTGCATCGGCTTCCTCCTTTCCGTTAGTGGATCTGCTCAGGCAGGATGTCTTCTATTTGCTCCAGTCTTCTAGAAATGATATGGCGGTGCTTTTTCTACTACAAGGTTATCAGGATGAACATCAGTTGGCTCATAGTCATTCATACGGAGAAGGATATACTCAATCTCTTCCAATGGTATCTGCAATTTCTGGCTGACTTCATAAAGCTCCATGTCTTGCGAAAGTAGTTTCCGTGCTTGATTTAACTTTCCATTTAGCCAATTGTTTTCGAGCATCCATTTTTTCACTAGGTCCAGTAGTTGATTTTGGGTTTCCTTATCTGCATGCTTATTATATTTAGCAACTGACTCTGACAAATTGACCCACACACGTTCCATGTGTATCCAAAGTAAAAAATAGTTTCATGCATACCTCCCTCTCCCAGACTTACGGAGCACCCAGATCAGCTGTTATTTTCTGAAATCGCTTCGCAGCCTTTCGACAAGAACCACCGCTCCATTACGGCAAACGCCTGCCCCGTATCCTGTTCATAGAAGACCGCCACCTCTTGCTGGTAGGCATAATTCAATCGTACATAGCCTCCCAGCTGCCGGTAGAACAGGAAACAAACATAGGCATTCTCAATGGACAAATCCGGCGGAAATTCATGTTGGCACAATTCGGCCAGTTCGGGTAGTGTAAGCTGGTCCTTCCCTTGTGGCAAGCGCAAAAAGCGATGGCTTCGAGTGCCTGTCCACGGTTCATAATAGACACTCTCCCCTTGACTGATTCCATACACCTGACGATATATTTCGTCCAGCACCAAAGCGTACATCCCCTCGTCTTCCTGCTCCCGTACCTGCAGGAAAATCGCCTTCACGTGCTCCGCATGCCGAGGTAGCCAGAGCAGCCCAGCTGTCTGGGAATGTACTGCCAGAAAATCTCCGTCAACCGTTGTACCTATAACGATACACTCACCGATCTGTTGCTCAGTAATGGGGCTATTCTCGTCATGCTCCCATAATCCGTACTCTGCAAAAGGTTTAAGCACCTCCACATCCGGAAACTGAACATTCAGCCACCCTCTGTAAGTCCCTTCGCCGAATCGCCGCAAAAACCGGAGGTAGCCCGGTGGATAAACAGTGCCGTCTTCCTTCGCAAGTACTTGGTTTTGGTCATCAGACAGCGGTTTTGGCCGAGATACGATGTACATAAATACTCCTCCTGCTGCCCCCAACATGCAACTCTTCCAGATAAGAGAATTCTTTAAAATATTGCAGGTTGAGCAGCTTTTTTATCCAAGATAATACTGAAATTTTAGAGAGTGCAACATATCAAACCCCAATTTTTGAATTCTCCAGCTTGGCCAATGCCTCGGTGTAATTTGCCCTGAACTATTTTCCACCCATCACAAGCCCATATTTATTGAAAATCCACGATTTGCTCAAATCTTGCATCGCACCATGGCTTATACGCACAGAAGGCTTTTGCTCCTTCATAGCATCTGCATCATGCGCCGAGAAACGAAGCGGCTTTGTCATTTTTTTAATAGCACCCGTTATTTCATCGAAAAACGTATATGTCAACGGCTTATGGTTCCTAATATCCTCATAAATATAATACTTCCCTTTTTCATCTTCCAAATCTATTTGAAAGCCTTTAGGAAATGATAGCAAGATACACGGCAGTTCATCCTCTGCCCATTGTCCATAATATGGAAAATAGACACTCTCATTTCTCGCAAAAAATCCAGAGCTTTCATTATCAGACGTAACAGAAATGGAAAAAACAAGGAAAGGGGAACCCCCATCCCTTTTTTGTTCTGCCGTAAAATAATGATAAAAGGTCTGATACGCCTCATACACCTGATTCAGATCATGCTCTGTCTGGGCATAATTGGTTAGATGAAATTGCGCTTGCTTATGTTCAAAAAGCTTCAAAACACTTTCAAACTCTTCCGGCCTGATGAAGAATCTAAGCTTATAAAATCCGCTGTTCATTAATCTATCCATTTCTTTTCGCTCACCGCCATGCACTAAAATGTCATCTCAGCTGTCCTTAGCCATTTGCTCGTGTATTTTCAAAATTCATATTTCACAAATCGTTTTCTGAGAGTTTCTTCGTACGGGATCCACTCCCAATCACTCCATAAAGACATACTTACGAGTTCTGACAGCTTATCTACGGCTTGTCCCGGACTCGTTATGCCAATGAAGCCGTCAAAATCCTCATTACGGATATCCAACGCTTTTCGCAGGTAGTCATCATTGAGACGCTCTTCCCGGAGTTGTTCATATTCATCCCTCGTCCACTGCTCACAAAAGATCTTTTCGGCCTGAATGTCTCCATTCTCGAACAACGACAACTCGAATATTTCCTCATTCATATATCCGGCGGTCATCACTGGCTCTCCGATAAGCTGGGTCAACGTTTTGCCGGCCTCCTTCACCGTACCCCATACAAAGTAATCGTGGAGCACGCTGATCCAGTTCTCGTTGCTTTTGCTTACGTACATGACAACTTTGCTCTCTGGAGCCTCATGATTTGACTGGCCTAATACTTTGGCATGCCCTTCGCTAAGCTCTCTTAATGCTTCGACAGTCTTCTCAAGGTTGTTCGACTTGATATGCAAATTTGCGAATGATCTTCCCACGTAATGGCCTCCTCAAATCGCTTTTTTTTACTCAGTCGGATTCTTATTTATATCCTATTGATCGGTTCTATGAATGTCTCATATTTCCATTATAGTGATCGCTTGTCCTGAGTCTACCTACTTTTCACCTGGATTTTGGTAATAACTTTTGCATAGAAAGAGATCTAACCTTGACCGTTCAGCACAATCTCTATTCCCTTCCCCACTCCGCTCTTAAAAAAAGGAGGGTATCCCTCCGCCATTTCATGACGTTTAGGACACCCTCTGTCGAACTATTCCACATCCTTATTACAGCACTCTCCAACTTTCCGCTCAAAAATCCCCTGTCGTCCCTAATGGTACGGTTCAGCGCGCTGGCTGTAACGGCAAGTTCTGATTTTAACTTACCGTTGTTCGATCAATCCATACTTTGGGCAGTTACCGACTCGCTGCCTCGATGATCCAGTCGGTCAATTCGTTGATTTGTCTTTTCACGGCGATTGGGTCGCGGTACCAGGATTGGTTCTCCGTCCATAAAAATACCCGATTGTTGCGAATCGGCTCGAGCGTCCCCCAGATCGGATCAGCCTGCAGCGATTCCAAGCTGTCTTCTGTCGTCAGAATCAAATAATCCCCCATGTACTCCGAAAGTTTCTCCAGCGAAAATTCATAGTAGGATTCCTTCAGCATAAATTCTGGAACCGTCGTTGGCGGCTTCAGCCCCATTATTTCATACATTAGCCGGCCGCCTCGTCCCGACTTCGGACCAAAAAGGCTCACGTTTCCATCGTACTCTTGCATAATCGAAAGCGTCTCTCCTTCGGGAACGGCTTGTTGGACTTTCTCCCGAATGTCTGCAATGTCCTTCTCGAATTGTTCGTTCCATTTCTCCGCTTCCTCGCGTTTATCCAGCAAGTCGCCGAAATACAGCATTTCCTCCTGAATGGATGCAAACTGATTGTAAGGAACAGATATCGTAGGTGCGATCATCTGATATTTATCGACTACCTCAGGCTGTGGATTATGCGTTATGATTAAATCCGGATTGAGCTCCAGCAGCTTCTCTAATGAGTCCCCTACATCCGTCACGACGTCCAGCATTCCCTCAAGATAAGGACTCGACATCAAGAACGATTCGGCTGCGATCGGCTGGACTTCCAGCGCGAGTACGGTACCGAGATAAGAAATTGCCGCTACGCGCTGAGGGTGTGCAGGAACCTCGACATCGCCGAAAGCAGTCTTGACTACCTTCATCTCCGAAGATGTCAAAACCTCTGGCTCTTGGGTGATCATGGTTGGAGAAGTGCTGACGGCAACCTGGCTGTTCGTTGCGCCTCCGTTGTTCACCGACCCACCACAAGCTGTTAACGTCACGGTCAAACATAACAGCATCACTGTATAAAAACTTCTGGTTGCTCTAGTCATTTTATTCGCCCCATCCTGTTGAAATTGATAATCAATATCACTCACATAAAAAGGATAGCTTAATGACCGGCTTAGAACAACGGACGATTGTGACCTATTCCTTGCATAATCTGAAACGAACTGACCGTATCGTTTACGATATTGGCCTGGCGTCATGCCGGCATACTTTTTGAACATGCGGCTGAAATAAATGAGGTCCGGATAACCGACATGTGATGCTATTTCCTGTTGCGTTGCTATCGTGCCGGCCAGCAGAGTCTTCGCATCTTCCATTCGGAAACGAATGACGTAGTCCAGCGGACTGAGTCCCGTCTGTTCTTTAAATTTTCGCGAAATGTATTGTTGGCTGTAATTCAATTGCCGAGCAAGCTCCTCAAACGAGATCGGCTGGCGGTAATTCCTGGACAAATGCCGAATAACTTGCTCCGATAAAGATGGCTCACCGGCTCCGAACAGACGCTCCCTCAGGACAGCGTGAACGAAGTGGATAAAGTCTCCCTTGGCCGACAGCCGGGTCAATCCGTCGTCAGAATTAAGCCAACCGTCGCGTATCGTTTGAAGCAGCTCGAGCATGGCCAGCGGTTCGCCAGGCGGGAACCCCCAGCTTTCCAGAAACGGGTCGGATTCCTCCAACATCATATGAAATTCGCGCGAGGCCGAAGCGGGGAGAGACGCTTTGTAGAGTACGATATATACATTCAGCGCTTCTCGGCTCCGAACCGTCACCAGAGAGCCTTTGCCGGCGTGCAGTACATGAAAACGATCGCACAGCCACACCTCATCATCAACCCACAACTCGCCTTGTCCTTGGAAAGCGAATAAAAATGCGCTTGCCGGCAAACGGTATTGATTCAAATCGTTCTCGGTTCCGGCCTGCTTTAGCCGTACATCCAGCACACTCATAATCACCTGGTTCCATATTTGTATAAGTTTCAGAACATCCATAGCTGATTCGCAAACTCCCTTTAAATTCTCAAGAGATAATCATTCTCAATTGAATCATGTTTCTAAACACAATAACGAATACGTCTAGCGCTGTCAATAAGGTGTTGCCGAATGAGACGAGGATGCGAATAGCGAGGCATACGGCTATTTTGCCGGAGTCTAGCCCAAAAGCAAAAGACGCTAGTTCCGCAAACATACGTGCGGAACTAGCGTCTTTCAATGAAACGTGAAAGTCCTTTTTTTGATCTCACAATTATCTTAATCATTAGCATACTTTTATGTCGCCTGCTTAGTGAATGCCGGTCTATTTCGCAAGGGAATTTTTGTAGGCTGCAATTTTGTCTTTCAACATCTTCTCTGTGGCTGTTAAGTTTCTGATTTGGCTCTGTATAGAGTTACTATGATTCTCAAGAAGGTTCAAGCGGGCTTGGGCCGTATGCTCTCCTTCTAAATATAACTGCGCATATTCTCTAATTTGTGAGATCGGCATTTGGGTTTGTTTCAACCTCATCACAAATCGCAGCCAAGCAAGATTGGAGTCATCATATATTCTTTCTCCATTCGCATTCCGTATCGGAGCAATAATCTTTTCCTTTTCATAATATCTCAGTGTATATGCGGTAATCCCTAGTAATTTAGCTACATCGCTGATCGTATACATACAAGCCCCCGAATCTATGTTGATTTTAAGAGTCCCCATAATTATAAAAAACATTTGACTTAGAGTAAACTCTAAGATTTATGATTACATCGTTGCTGAAACACTAAATATTCTTGTAAAAACGGAGGAATTCACATGAAATATACTGTAGTTACAGGCGCCAGTTCAGGTATAGGTTATGAAACCTCTCTTGCCTTTGCGGCTCGTGGTAAAAACTTAATTGTTACAGCACGCAGAAGGGAGCAACTGGAGGAGCTAAAATCTGAAATCAATCATAACTACCCCGATGTAGATGTCGTTATTCGAGTGACTGACTTATCCGTTTCTAGTAATGCTTATAAGCTTTATGAGGATCTACAAGAGTTCGAAATCGAAACTTGGATCAACAATGCGGGATTTGGAAATTTCGCTTCAGTGGCCAAGCAAGATTTAGATAAAATTTCTGCAATGTTGCATCTGAACATTGAATCATTGACGATCCTTTCCTCTCTATTCGTTCGTGATTACTCCAATGTTGAAGGAACACAATTAATCAACGTTTCATCCGGTGGCGGCTATACGATTGTGGGAAATGCTATTACGTACTGTGCGACTAAGTTCTATGTGAGTGCCTTTACTGAAGGACTCTCTCATGAGTTGAAGAGTCAAGGTGCACTTATGCAGGCTAAAGTGCTAGCACCTGCCGCAACAGAAACAGAATTCGCGAAGCTTTCTTTCGATGTCCCCGAATTCGAATATCAGGGGACTGTGCCGAAATATCATACCGCGAAGGAAATGGCTGGATTCATGCTTGATCTGTATGACAACGATCATGTTGTGGGGATTGTTAATGGTTTGACGTACGAGTTCGAGTTGAGAGATACCCTCTATAATTATGTGGCGAGCACGCGATAAGTTCATCTCATAATGGCAAGTTAAGAAGCCTGACCATCCATTACGGATCGCCATGCTTCGACTATGATGTATCACCTAAATCCCCTATCAAAAAAAGGCTGCCAAACCCTTCCGGGCGGCAACCTTTGATTTTTACTCTACGACAATGCCAACATCGCGTTCATATCTTCCTCAGCAGTAGTAATTAGCTTCAATCCAAAAAGCTCTACCAGAACATCCAGTACACCTGGGGAAATGAACTCGGGTGGCTTTGGTCCGATGCGAATGTCCTGAATGCCGAGACTGAACAAGCCTAGCAAAATAGCTACTGCTTTTTGCTCAAACCAAGACAGCACGATGCTGACAGGCAGCTCGTTCACCGTACACTCAAATGCCTCAGCCAGAGCCATGGCAATCTTCACTGTAGAACCGGAATTATTACATTGCCCAAGGTCAATGTAACGCGGAATACCGGTGTCTCCAACGGTGCCATAATCTACGTCATTAAAGCGGAACTTTCCACAAGAAGTAGTTAAAATGACAGTATCGTTCGGTAGGGAAGTCGCCAACTCACGGTAGTAATTCCCGCCAGTACCTGGCGCATCACAGCCAGCAATGACGAAAAACCGGCGGATATGCCCGTCTTTGACAGCTTGAATGATCTCTGGTGCTAACCCGATTACAGTTTCATGATGATATCCGGTCGTAATTACCAGATCTGACTCTACATCAGCCGCAGGCAGGGACAACGCACGATTAATTAATGGGGAGAAATCGTCGCCCGTTATTTTCTCTACACCTTCCAGCCCCGCTACTTCATATGAGAAAAAGCGGTCTGCATACGTGCCTTTAATCGGCATTACACAGTTTGTGGTAGCAAGAATTGCACCGGGAAACTGCTCGAACAATCTACGCTGATCATACCATGCTTTGCCGATGTTGCCTTTCAGATGCTTATACTTTTTGAGTGCAGGGTATCCATGCGCAGGCAACATTTCTGAGTGGGTATAAATGTTGATGCCTTTCCCCTCTGTCTGCTGCAGTAATTCCTCCAGCGCATATAAATTATGTCCGGTTACAACAATACATTGACCTTCAATTTTGTTCTGACTGACTGTGATCGGTTGCGGAATGCCAAAGCGGTCCGTATGCGCACGATCCAGTACATCCATGATGCGAACCGCAGCATCCCCGACCTTCATCGCCATCTCCAAATGTTCCTGCGTATTAAAGTTGGAATTGGTCAACGTCATATACAAAGCTTCGTGGGTGATACGATCCACCTCGGGATCGCTATATCCTAGCTGCCGGGCATGTGTCGCATAAGCTGCAATTCCTTTTAATGCAAAAATCATCGTATCCTGCAAACTCGCAATGGTTTCATTTTTGCCACATACCCCTACAACGGTGCATCCGCCATTTGGTGTCTGTTCACATTGGTAACAAAACATATCGTTATCCTCCATATCTAGATAATCATTCGTTACTTCCAACGTAACAGAACACCAAAGCTTGAGTTGTGATTACACACACATTTTTTTAGATCAAGCAGATTTAAATGTCCTTCTATTTATAACAACCATTAATACAATAACGCTTAAACAAATGAAAATATTAATCTCAAAAACCAATTTGAACCCCTGCAACTGACTCCCTTGTCCTGTCTCTCCACTCATCACACCAAGTCCAAGTGCTGAGCCAAAGACCATCCCCGCATTTCTTGTTAAAGCAATTAATCCGCCAATCGAACCCACGTGTTCCCGGGGTGTCTGCTGCATAATGAAGCTATTATTAGGAGAGGCAATGAGCCCCATACCAAGGCCAATAAGAGATAGAATCGCCGCGATTCCATAAATCGGTATATGGTCTAAATACACCAGCAACAAGATAAACCCGCTTCCCATACAGCTCAGTCCCATAAGCATCAGACGATGAGAGCCATAACGGTCGGAGCAGTAGCCTGCGAGAGGACCTGCAAACGCCAAGGCAATGGGATAAGCCGCCATAATATATCCTGTCGTAGATGACGAGAACGGAGCCGACGCTCCCATCAAATAAAATGGAATGAGGACAAGCAATGTATTAGATAAAATAAAAGAGGCACAGCTAACGATCAAGCCTCCCGCTACAGTTGGAATTTTCAATGCTTGTAAAGGTAGAAAAGGATTTTTTTGCTTCCGTTCCCAGAATAGAAAAGTAATCAACAACAAGAAAACTCCCACCAAACTTGTCATTGTCCGCACGGACACCCAGCCCCATTTGCTCCCATTTGTTATTACGAGAAGAACCAAGGTGATGAATGACATAAACAAGCTGGCCCCCACGAAGCTGATAGCACCCGGCTTGCGCTCTTGCACACGGTTCGGGATGTACCGATATGCCATAATTGTAGCCACAATCGCCATAGGAACATGGATTAAAAATAACCATTTCCAGCTCAGCCACTCTGCAATCAAACCTCCCGCTATAGGTCCCGTCATCCCGCCCAGCGCGACAGCTGTACTTAAAATTCCGAGTGCACGACCTCTTTGCTCTTTCGGCATATGAATGGTGATGAGTGCAATATTAGTTGCTTGGAACATCGCAGCTCCTACTCCCTGTACAACTCTGAGCGTTAGCAATATTGGCAGATTTGGTGAAAAAGCGACCAGGATAGAACCCACAGTAAAAATCACAAATCCAAGATTGTGGATCCGGCGAAAACCATAACGGTCGCCCAGTTTCCCCATAACAGGAAGAAGTGCCGTAATCACTAGCAGATACCCTGTTGTGATCCATAATCCCTTCCCAAGCTCTGTCTGAAAATAATTCACAATAAAAGGAAGCGAAACATTCACAATTCCAGCTGTAAAATGGGAAATAAACGCCCCCATACAAATAGCCGCCATCATCCCCAGCCGCTGCCCGTGTCTGCTTTTAAACTCTATATCTTTTGCTGCTATCATGTTGATCCCGTCCCTACTCATATTGTTTAAGAATTACTAACAATTATAAGTAGATCCCTTGCAAGAACAATCCCATAAAGATGGGATGGAAATGGTTTAGGCGAATATGTCTTTCAGAATAGGTGAGGAAAATCAGAGGTAATGCAATACAGCAAAAAGCGGCACATTTAAGTGCCGCCTCTGAATTATTATCTATAAGAGTCATGCGTTGGGCGAAACAAGTCTTCTTCGGAACTTCTAACCATAGAAAAGTGTTCGACATTGTAGTGCCCATGTAATGTTTTATTGTGATGCTTGATAATTTGCTCTGCACTTAAAACATCATTGTCCGTTGTAGAATGACCATCTCCGACCAATGTAACATCCATGCCGCTAACCGTAGCCGTCCGAACCGCAGTATCGATGCAGTGTTGAGTTTTACATCCCATAATGACCACATGCTCAATCTGCTGATCTTTCAGATATTGTAGCAGTTCAGTTCCGTGAAAAGAATTCGTTGCCAGCTTATCAAAGATTTTGGCATTTACAGACCTATTGATTTTATTGTGCACTTGAAAGCCTGCACCTGTTCCTTCAGCGACATCAAGATCCCTAACAAACACAACTTCGACATTGGCTTCTTTTGCTTGTTCAATCACTTTATTAATATTCCGGATAAGCTGCTCTTTATTGAATACCGCACTTTCCTTTTCGTTTCCATCCATTAATTCTTGTTGTGCATCGATGATTAATAATACCTGATTCAAATGATTTTCCCCTTTCGAATGGTGGGGAACGCTAACACGCTTGATCAGTTAAACGTTATCCCCATATCATTTTGCAAGCTGACATTGTTTTTCATAATATCTACCTCCCAATAAAAATGGTATATAAACTTTAATCTTATAATTTAAGACTTTTTTAGTTTACCATATTTTTAAAATGTACTCTCTAAAAACTTTGATCGCTACATCCATTGATACATCATAAAAATGGAGGAAATCAGATTAGTCAGCCCGTGCAGGACCCAACCTGGAATGATCGAACCGCCGGATAACTTCTCATTCAATATTCCGATACTCCAACCCACAAGACCCGTAAGAAGCATTACAACAGCAGAATTCAAAAATCCGGCACTACTGTATAACAGCACAGCATGTACGACACCAAATAATAAAGCTTGAGCACAGTTTCCAATTCCGAATCCGAATTTCGAACTTAACCGTTTTCCAATGAAGCCGCGGAACAGAATCTCTTCGGACAAGCTAGTCTGCAACCAAGAATAAATCAATGCCGGAATCAAACCCTTCAGACCTGTACCATAAAACTGTGAGCTGGCCAAAGTATTCCTATCCAGCATGTAGATTGCTGTAAGCATTCCCAGACTGGTGAATATAGTCATCGTAAGTATAAAACATAGTATGAACTGCTTCCTAGAAATCAATTGGGGTTTCTTCCAGCCAATCCACATGGCAAAGGATGATGTTGTTCTGCTTGTAAAAAACCAGTATGTATAGGGAATGATGCTGAATAAGATGAGCTGAAGGACTGCACTGATGAGCAATGACAATGTCAACGGAATACCCTCCCTTTAATAAGAACAGCCTCAATATATCATGGACCGCTGCTTACCAGCGGGAAGAGACCGTAACTTGCAGGTTAGGTGGAGTAGTCGGTTCCGGATTGCTACTCAGGCAGTGGTAATACCGCCAACATCATGAACTGCCCATTCTCATATCTGAAACTGACGCTTCCTTGAAGCTGTTGAACCGCATACTCAATGCTTTCGATTCCCAACCCTCTACGCCCAAAGTTCCGCTTGCTGGACAAAAAAGAGCCCTGCCTGTCCTCCGTAAGCAGAGATGCAGGATTCTTTAAAGAAATCACCAATAACCCTTCGGTATAAATTACTTCCAGCTCAATAACATTCTGCTCTGACTCTGGTAATCTCTGAACCCCTTCGATTGCATTATCTAATGCATTACCTAAAATAATTGCAATTTCAACCTCTTTGCCTGCAAGTGACAGGTCCTGCGGGATGCGAAAATGAGATTGCATTGTAACTTGATGTAGCTCAGCTTTTGCGAATTTCTCATTATAAATGGCATCAATAGCAATATTTCCAGAAGAAATAAACTTTTCTCCCGCCTCCTGTGTCGAAGCAACCTCTGCAATATATCGCTTGGCTTCTTCTAAAGCGCCTTCATCCAGCAGAGAATGAATAAGGATCAGCACATGATTCAGATCATGCCGCAAACGCTGTGCTTCCTGATTATCTTTCAGTTTACTCGTGTAATCCTTCACTTGCTGCTGAAGCACATGATTATGGAATTCGATCTGCATCCGTTTCATTAACTTTTGATATATAAACATTACAGCCACATTAATTACAAGAATCCCAAGCAGGATGAATACACAATCAAGCGGAATATTAAAAGGTTTATCACTGGAATGTCTCAGATTCACAATAATAATAAGCAAAGAACCCGCCGAAACAAGATTCAACACAGCCCAATCCTGATTCGACAATAACGTAGTGGTGTCCACTTTGAATAACCGCAGCAATAGCAGACATAACATGATGCTTAGCAAAACAACTAATAGGAAAGCAAAAGTTAACCACCAGAAATTAACTGTATCTATTCCCTCTCCATTGAGTGGGATATGCTGAATCCCAAACCATACCAGCATCTCAATAACCACCGTAAACACTGTATAGAAACTGCTAAAGAACAGCTTTTGTAGCACACTGCCGCGGAAATAAAAAATAGTAATCAGACTATACACAAGCAGGTGAAGGATGACCGAATCAACTAGAGGTAAGCTGGCAGCGGTTAGCGATTTAATTATATAAAAGATAATAAGACAGCCTATAAATGACTTTTTGCTCCTGCTCAGGATCAGGAATTTTTTGAGAAAAATATAAAATGTGACCCCTTGCGGGACATAGATAAG
This sequence comes from Paenibacillus sp. FSL H7-0716, assembly GCF_038002705.1. Classification (NCBI taxonomy): domain Bacteria; kingdom Bacillati; phylum Bacillota; class Bacilli; order Caryophanales; family Paenibacillaceae; genus Paenibacillus; species Paenibacillus sp. FSL H7-0716. The sequence goes on along the minus strand of NZ_JBBODA010000008.1, from coordinate 194,780 downwards.
GACGAGCATAAATACACCAAAAAAATAAGGACTAATCTCCCGGATGAAAGACATTTATCTTAAGAGCCTCTTTTCTATAAAGGCATGGTAAGACCTTAAAGAATCAGAGCTTTTACTGCGGCTGACTGGAAGTTCCACCCCGTTCTTCAGCTGAATAAGTTCCTTGCTTAAAGAACGAACATGCAGCCAATTTACCAAGAATCCCGTATGTACGCGACAGAAATCATGTGATCCCAGCTGTCCTTCCAACTCTCCCAGTTTGCCATAATACGAGTAAGTCTCTTGTTCAGTATAAAGGACCAACTTTTTGCCTCGTTCTACCGTGATATACATAATATCATCTACCCTTAAATTATAGCTCATATGATGGATTGAGAATGTCAGCACATTGTTTCTTTGCAAGCATTGCTGAATGGCTTTGACTGTGGCGGTCTGCAGTTCATGTTCATCAATAGGTTTCAGTAAATAGCGAAAGGGATGAACCGCAAAGCTTCTTCTCATATAACTTGTATGGCTGGTGACATAAATAATTAATACCCTGGCATCTTTGAGCCGGATCTTCTCTGCGACTTCTATACCGTTATACTCGGGCATCTCCATATCCAGATAAACTATATCGTATGCGGTAGACGTCATTGTCTGAAGCAGGGTTTGGCCTGATTCATAAATCTCAATAGAGGCGGTCATCCCTTGCAGGCTAGTCATCTGCTTCTTGAGTAATTCTTCCAACCGCGAGGCATCTTGCCTCTGATCGTCACAGATAGCAATGTTAAGATTCATATTATGTATCCCTCCAAGTGAACGTAATTCTATCATATTATAATTTGGAAAAATATGAAGAAACGCCAAAAAGCCGATCCTCTCGGACCGGCCAATAAACTCTTTTCATAGGAAAGTTTTTACCCTAATCAATTCATCGGAATCGCGGACGCCAGCCGCCGAAACTGGATGAAAATAAACAGAGCGGTCAGCATCACCACAATTCCTGAACCGAGGAACCACAGCTGCACACCGTATCGATCCACCACAGGTCCTGCCAATAGCAGCCCAATTGGTGAAGACAACATCATAATGCTGGTCACGAGTGAAATGACACGCCCAAGCATCTCGGGTTCAAAAGAACGTTGGATCATCGCCATGAAGGGACCATTGAAGAAGGGTGCCGCACTGCCCATCAAGAACGAGAGAATGGCAAAGATCACAAATGCGTTTGGCCCAATCAAACCACTGATCACACAGGTAAGACCGATGACTAGCAGACCTACGCTCATATAGCTAATGTCGCTCCATTTAGATGAGAACATCGACAATAGCAGACCGCCTAAAATCATCCCGATGCTGAACACCGCTTCCACCAGGCTGGCACTGTATCCTCCACGGCCAAAATGAGACAATGTCATATAAGGAAATAGTGTCGCTAAGGGCATAAATGCGATACTAAACACCGCAGTAGCCCCCGTAATCAACACAATGGGTTTCGCTTGAATGAGTGCGTTCCAACCCAAACGGAATTCTTGAACGAAAGACGGAGCAGTTGTAGCCTGCACTTTAGGCTGATGGATCTTCACCATGAACAGCATCAGATTCGCAATCAAAGCCCCGGCCACATCGAGTAGTAATACTGCCCCGAGCGAAGTTGCCGAGTAAACCGCTATCCCAAGTGCAGGACCCATTACATTCGAGAAAGAGAACACCATCTGCTGCCAGCCCGCGACTCTTGTCAATTCTTCTTCAGGTGCAATCAACGGAACAGCCGCCTGAAAAGCTGGAGCATGAAAGGCTGATGCCGCCGAACGCAAGCTCAGAATGATATACACAAAGCCAAGTCCCGGTTCCCCCCACATAAAATAAATACCTAATATCAGACTGAAGAGCGCAATTGCGCTATCAGCAATAATCATCGTTGTTTTACGATTCCAACGGTCCAGCCAGACCCCTACAAAAGGACCCAAGACCGCTTGCGGCAAAAACGCTGCCAACCCAGCAATCATCAAAACTGCCGCTGACCCTGTCGATTCCGTCAAGTGCCAGATCACCGCGAATTGAACCATCGAACTCGTGAGAATCGAGAAAATCTGTCCGCTAAAAATAAGGGCGAAGGCTTTTTTCCATTGTATTTGCATAAGGTCATCTCCTTTGATTAAAAACTCAAATAAACTCATTCCATGAGCATAGGCATACTGAAACAGGCGCATCACAAATAAACTCATTTCCTTATCTCAAAAAAATGAATGAGTCCACTTGTCTTGCACCACTGATTACCATAAACGAATGGAATGGGTCACAAGGAGCACCTCCTGAAAAAATTATGTTCATTATAACATCGCATCTCTTCCATGAGCCAGTTCCAATTGTTCTTCCGAATAAATTCCTAAATAAGGGAGAAGATAAAAATCACTTAACATCTCATTTATTTAAGGAGAATTGCATGCGGAAATTTTTTAACGCCAAGACACCTCCGTCTAATCCTAAGGTGCACCCTCAATTGGAAGCCGAAAATGAGCTTTCAATGAAGGATCTTTTTTCCCATGCTATCTCTGCGTCTCTCGAAGACAACTTACAGATTATTAATAATTGTTTTGCGAATTGTTCGGACCTAAAGGTTATTCCATGGCATTATGGCCCGGATCTTAAGTATGAAGCCTCATCCGTCTATTTCAATACACTTACTAAGTCTGACCCTACAAATTATTTTAAAGATGTCTTGCAGAATTTAGTTCCGCATGAGCTGGGTCCTACCTTAGACGTGACCGTTGAAGATGTAATCTCCTATTTTGAAAAAAATGGTGTTTCATCACCGCTGCTTGAATTAATGGACAATATCGGTCAAGCCATTAAGGGGATTCTTGATGGGAAAGTTGTTCTTTTCTTTACAGGTTGGCAAAAGGCCGTTGCCTATTATGCCTTCGATGTAGAACAGCGCCAAACCTCTGAGCCCATTTCAGAGCCTACTGTTCAAGGTCCCCACATCAGCTTTATAGAAAGCTTGGAGCGTAATGTGGGTGTTATTCGTAGTTTGCTGAAATCTACCAATCTTAAGTTCGAGTTCTTTACCTCTGGTAAGCAGGTTCAAAGAACGTTGTCCTATGGTTATCTGGATGGAGTAGTCAAACCAGAAACATTAAATCAATTCAAACAACGTATAGCAAGTATTGATCAGGAAGAAATACTTGACGTCTCCTATCTCGAAGAGTGGATCGGTGATTCGCTCTACTCACCATTTCCACAAGTCCGCTATACAGAACGACCGGATACAGCTATAACAGCTCTGCTAGACGGGAAGATTATTGCTATGGTTAACGGAAGTCCTTCCATTCTGATCTGTCCCGGGAATTTCATGGAGTTTTTTACGAATAGCGAAGATTATTACTACCGGACCATTTTTTCATCATTGATAAGAATGATTAGGGTCGCGGCCTTCATCATCGCCCTGCTGTTACCCAGTACCTATATTGCCTTATCCAACTTCCATTCCGAACTAATTCCCACGGTTCTGCTGCTTGCCATTCTAAACACACGCGAAGGAATCCCCTTTCCGGCGATGGTTGAAGCTTTGATCATGGAGTTTTTCTTTGAGCTATTGAGAGAGGCGGGCATACGCTTACCCAGACCGATTGGATCGGCCGTCAGTATCGTCGGGGCATTGGTCATTGGACAAGCAGCTATTCAATCGCAGATTGCCTCTCCGGTCATGGTCATTGTCGTCGCTTTGACGGGCATTGCCTCATTTGCACTACCTCAATACAATATGGCAATTGCACTGCGGATTTTACGGTTTCCTTTAATGATTCTCGCGGCAACGTTCGGAGGACTTGGCATCATGGTCGGTTTTATTCTAATTTATCTCCATCTGGCTACCTTGCGCTCTTTAGGAGAACCGTATTTAGATTCGTTAGCTCCGCTAGATCTTAAAAGAGTACGTGATTCTATTTTTCTACTTCCGAGAAGACTGCTGCTTCATTCACCACGAAATCGACACCTATATAAAAAGACTTCAGGAAGGAAGTAGATCTAGTGAAGCGGCTTACTATTATACTAATTTCCCTTCTTGTACTCACTCTAACTAGCGGATGCTGGGATAATAAAGAATTGGACGAGTATGGGTATGTGCAGGCAGTCGCCATTGACCAAAGCGAAGACAATCATTTTGTGATTACGACACATTTCTATAATCCTTCCACCAAAATAGAAATGGGACAAGCAGGGAATCCAGCGTCCAAGGGAATTAATATTGTTACTAGTGGAGAAACCTTTTTTGAAGCCATCAGGGAGATCCCGGCAAAATTTGGTCGAAAAGCCAAATGGGATCATATGCGCGTCATATTAATCGGGGAGCAACTAGCCAGAACCTCGAACATCCGGGAGGTACTTGATTTCTTCTCCAGGGATCAAGAACCGCGTGGTACCGTTCTTCCTCTCATCGCTGAGCAATCTGCGGGACCATTTTTAGATATCAGCCCGTTTATCGAGCAGACCATTGGTCAACAGTATAAGAGAATGGAGACGAGCGGTGCTCTATATGCCGCAAAAACTTCCAAGATTCCTCTTTATGAGCTGGCTATACAAATGTGTAGCCCCTCCAATACTTCTATCATCCCCTACCTGCATAAGAGCAGTTTGGATCATAAACCATTGATATCTGGGCTGGCTGTAATTCATGACGGGAAAATGATCGACATTCTAAAGGAGAAGGATACAGAAGCATTCATGATGCTGACTGATAGATATATCTATGGAGTACTAGAATTTCCTTGCCCGGATGAGACCGAAGCACCGCTGCGAAAAAAAGAAACACTTGAAGTGCTTACCTTCAACAGTACGCTTACTCCAATCGTAAAAAATGGTTCTGTGTCCGTCAGTGTGAAAATTGCTATTGAAGGGATGATCGGAGAATTACGTTGCTCACATTTAAAAAACAATAAGGACATGAAGCTTTTTGAGCAGCGTATCATAACTCAGGTTGAGCAACAGGTAAAGCATGCAACCAAGTTTTTGAAAACAAAAAAGATCGATGCACTCGGAATTGGCAATCAGATTTACCGGAAAAATCCGCAGCTGTGGAAACAACTAGAGCCACAATGGAAGGAAACCTTCGCCCAGACTCAGTTCGATATCAACGTTGATGTCAAAGTATTAAGCACTGGAATGAACTCAGGTACAATATTCGGAACAAAGGAGAAGTAGCTATGGTGGGAAAAATTATCTGCGTCCTGTTATTAGCTTCCGCTATGTTAGCCCATGACCTCCCAAGGTTTAGGCAAGCCTCCATCCGCGATCGAGTAGTTTACGGTGTATTATTACTACCCGTACTTTATCTCGGATTTATCTTTATTGCAGCTAAGCCATGGCCCAATTTAGACTCCATCTTCAATTTACTTACGGCTCCAGCTGAGCACATCGTCCATTGGATCAACCCAACCATTTCATAAGCTTAAAGAATGAGGAGGAACGTATGAATAAGCAAGAACGTGTTAGCTCGATCCAAATGTCCATGCTGTTTCTCTTCTTTATGACCGGTTCCTCAATCGTCATCGTCCCTGCATCATTAACTAACTTTGCCGGCAACGGAGCCTGGATATCCCTCTTAATCGCCTCGGCCATAGGAATGCTTCTGCTTTCCGGCATTCTATATTTGAACCGACGAGCGCCAGATCTTTCGCTTGTGGAACAAAGCCGCTCCGTACTTGGAAACGGACTGACCCTTGTCCTCCTAATTCCTTTCACTTGTGTGCTGTTTTGGAATGTGGCAGGAATTGTAATTGAGATCGGAACCTTTTTCAAAAGTACGATGTTGAAAGAAACGCCCACTTACGCGGTAAATACCATGTTTTTTATAACGATTGCGATGACAGCTCTAGCTGGAATCGAAGTGATTGCCCGCATGGCAGCCGTCCTAATGTCACTAATGTTCGGATTTATCATCTTAGTCTGGATACTCGTAGCAGGGCTGTATCATCCCGAGTACCTACTGCCCATCATGCCTGATGGATTTAGGCCTATCCTAAGTGCAACATATGTAGTCTATGGCTTTCCCTATTCCGAGCTTATCGTTTTTTCGATGATTTTACCGTTCGTGCGTAAAGAAGACAATTCTAAACTGGGAAAACAGATGTATCTTGCACTCATCATCAATGCCCTGACATTAATTGCTTCTGTCGTTAGCAGTATTATGGTACTGGGACCACTGTCCGGCAGCTTGAAATATTCATTATATCAGTTGGCGAGACTCATTTATTTTCAGGAAACCATTGAAAGAATCGAATCCGTGATTGGTTTTTCACTCATTATCGGCTTCTATTTCAAGGCTTCTATCCTGCTGCTTATTCTTATTAAAGTACTAAAGGAGCTTCTGAGATTGAACGATGAACGCTTAATTGTTTTCCCTCTTGCTTTTGTCTGCCTGCTGTTATCTGTAACGACTTACACACAGGAGTCTGAGCTTGAGGAAATCGTGAATACTACATGGCCCTTGATCACTAACCTAGCTTACATTCTGCCGTTTCTTCTGATTCTGTTGGTCACTTTCATTCGTTATCATATAAATCAACACAAAAAATAACCCGTTCTAAACGGATTCAATATCCCCTATCTCATTTCGCAGACTTCGGCTTCTTCTTTTCTTGAATCCAGTCCGCCAGCAAAAGTATTACTCTACATAATTGCTTTTTTTGCGGGAATAGCTGCTATACAGTCCGCGAGGATGCAAAATATGGACCAATGCCACGATTAAGATCAGCTGTGTCCTATGGGTTTGGTATGTTCAAGTGTTATTGGATCAAACTAAGCAAAGAAGGGATGCCCAACAGCCACTTTTAGCTTATTAGGACACCCCTGTTAAGGTTATTAAGTTACTCGCCGCTAACCAATAAATTCTTGAACCCACTCGCTGTTATAGTAACCTATTCCAATTTCTGTGAAGCTGCTATTCAGGATGTTGGCACGATGACCCGGACTGTTCATCCATTGGTTCATTACTTCTTCTGCGCTCGACTGACCTTTGGCGATGTTTTCCCCTGCTGAGTTATATGAGATCCCGAATGCTTTCATCATATCGAACGGAGATCCATACGTAGGAGACTGATGGTCAAAATAATTATTGTCATACATATCCTGCGCTTTAGCCAAAGCCATTTTCGAAAGTTCGCTATTTAAACTAAGGGGCTTTAAGCCTGCATTCGTTCTTTCTTTATTCACCAGATCCAATACTTGCTGTACCGATTGAGATGTATTGGTAGATGGTTGTGGATTTGCAGATTTCTGTGGGACAGCAGAATGTTGCGGATTTGCAGAATATTGTGGTTTGGCCGACTGCTGCGGATACGTTGTTTGATCTGTTGTGCTTCCTGTAGGTGGATTGGTCCGAATGAACCCACCCAGCCATTTCGTTACATCGCCTGGAACTTGTTTAGTCTTAATTGTTGAATTCCCTGCATTCTCCGTGGAAATGGAAGATGCTTGCGTTAAAGTTGACGTTGAGGTAGTTTTACGAGCATGATTGTCAACCTTCGTTTGTTGAGTAGTCATTTGGTTGTTGTCCGAATTATTACCCGAACAAGCAGTAACGAGTAATAGCGCTACTATTACGATAAATGGTTTAATAAGAACCCCTCCTGATTTGGCAAAGTAGTGACTTAATCGAATAAAGTTTCTGTAAAGTGCCACTGATTTATTCATCCTTAATACAAAAATATAAAAAGTAAAAAAGTCCACTCGCAACATGGTTGCTGTGGACTTAATCTTAGTAGATATTTTAGATACGTTGATTTTGTTACATTTTTAGTAATTTATAGAATTTTTTACTAATTAGTGTTATGCTTTGCTAAGATAATAAACGATAACATCAAATAAGTTTTGGACAAACAAGCTTATAGAAATGAGCGGGCGTTGTTAGGTAAACAGATACTTTTAGATTACTTAATGTAATGTGATTTCAAAATTATTACAAGGAGTGATCATGCTATGTTAGAAGGTATCTCGATAAAACAAGTCTCCATTTATTGTCCTGAAAGCGTGATTAACAACCAATATTTTATTGACCATTTTCAAAAGCAAGGCATAGATATTAAGCGGATTCTTAAAAAGACAGGCAGAAAAAAACGCCATGTAATTGAAGGAACAAAGGAGAACTCGTTGACGATGGCGATTAATGCCGCTCAACAAGCCATTGATGCTGCTTCATTAAAATCTGCAGATATAGATCTGATACTTTTTTCCAGCTCAACTCCGGAATATTTATCACCAACGAATTCCTTGCTTATTCACAAAGCTATCAAAGGTAAAGATGATACGCTTTGCTATGACTTAAATGGAAATTGTATAGGAATGTTTATTGCGGTTGAACAGGCTGCTCGTACTTTATATGATGATCCTGATAGAGATAGAGCGTTGGTTATCGGTTCGGATTTTTTAAATTTATGGGCTGATCCTTCACATCCAATAACATATTCAATTTTTGGCGATGCCGCCGTAGCCCTGATTTTAGAAAAAGATCATTCAGAGAGTGGGTTAATTGACGTAAGGTATCTTTCGGACAGCCGTTTTACAGAGGAAATTGTATACCCCGCTCAAGGATTAGCTAAGTCTTTGCGTGACGGGGCTGAACACCGCTACTTACACTGGGGGAAATTCAGCGGTATAGACAGTGTACGATTTGCGGAAGCGTCTATTATTGATTTATTGAACAAACATCACCTAACATTCGAGGATATACAAGTTTATTGTTTTTCACAATTCACATTGGCTAATATTAAATTACTTCAAGCTAAGCTGAACCTGGATCAACATAAAATTATTTATGTAGCCGACGAATATGGCTATACAGGCACAAGCAGTCCCTTTCTGGCCTTATATTGTGCTATTGAACATGGTTTGATCAAACGTGGCGATAACTTATTATTTTGGACATTGGGATCAGGTTATCAAGCCGGTTCAATGTTATGGCGTTATTGACATGAGGCTTCATTCATCCTATCACTATCGAAACTCCACAATACACTAACAACAATCCCATCAGTATATTAAATTGACTTCTATATTTAGATATCATTTTTTTGAAAAGAGAACCACATAAACACCAACTAAAAGTGCCCATAAAACCGATGAAAGCTAAGACTATAGAGTAACTCAATAAGCTAAAATAGGAAGAATGAGAGGTAAGAATAAATGTAGATGTAACTGTGATTCCATATAATATCCCTTTTGGATTAATAAATTGTAAAAGCATACCCGCAATAAAGCTGTTGTGTTTATCGCCACTTCCATCACTTTCTTGATGTCTACTTGTAATAATTTTAAATGCTAAATAAAACATGTAAACTCCACCTATCACAGCCATACTAGATTCAATCTTAGGGATAAAATTAATCAGAAGTATATTAAAATAGCAACATAATAATATAATCACGAAAAAACCTGTGCCCACTCCTAAACTGAATCTCATTGTTTTTCGTAAACCAAACTGGTTTGCAAAAGTCATTGCCATAATGTTATTAGGTCCCGGAGTAAAGCTAGCCACAAATGCATATAAAAACAAAGAAACAATCACTGAATTACACCTCGTTGTATGTTATAATGTATTTATTGGACGTTATAACGTCCTTACGTGCGTTTTATTGTATATCTTGATCGTTATAAAGTAAATAGGGATGGGAGGATTACCGTGGAAGAGATAAATCAAATCATTGCGGAGAATGTAAAAAAGATTAGAAGAAGTAAAGATTTAAGCCTGGAAAAGGTCGCAGAATTAACAGGGGTAAGCAAAACGATGATTGGTCAAATCGAAAGAGGCGAATCGGCACCTACCATTACAACCATTTGGAAGATCGCGAATGGATTAAAAATTTCATTTTCTGCGCTGATAGATTACCCAAAACCAGACACAAGATTAATATTAAGAAATGAAATTCAACCACTGCTTGAAGACAACGGAAAATATCGGGTGTATCCATCTTTCCCATTTGATGAAAGCAAACGATTTGAGGGGTATACAGTCGAGATAGACGAAGGTGCATACCTTGATGCCAATCCGCATATGGAAGGAACTGAAGAATTAATCACTGTATTTGATGGTGAATTGTCTTTGCGTGTTAATGATAATGAATATCTATTAAAATCTGGTGATTCTATCACTTTTAACGCAGACAAACCCCATGTATATTATAATCCAGGACAATCATTGACCCGTTTAAGCATGATCTTATACTATTCTAGTTAGCAATAAAACCAAGGTTTTTAAACCTTGGGATCAAATCTTACTATGATATTGTCTCCAAAAAAAGGAAGGTCGTTTGTTTCGGCATATTTTTGCTGCTCTACGTCAAAAAGTGCCTTGTACAACAATGTTTTGGCACCTGTTTTACGATCTATCATTATGAGGAAACCTTGCTGATTGGACCGAATCAGCAGAAAATCCTCGTCCATTCCCTCCACTAAATAATTATCCGAATTACCACCTAGAGTGTTCAGATTAATCGTCTCCGTTACCTTCCCTGTTCCATCTTTTATCAATCGTAATATTTTCCCATCGGTAAGCAGGAGCTGATCGCCAGCTATTTTCACATTGTCACCATAACGAAGATGGTATCCTACACTTGCGTGGCGAATGACCATTCCATCCTTAATAATCATCGTATACCATTTATTATTGATAGGTGGTTCTCCGTAAACATCTGTTACGGTTAGATAGATTAGACCTTTTGGCGTCTTCTGAAAATCGAACTGAACAGCATCGAATAATTGCGAAGTATAGACGTAATTTAATCCCAGAGTTTCCAATAAGTTAACAATAATAGTAAATTCCAAAATCGAAGTCTCTCCTTCTATTCATCCTCTCAATCTGCCTCTTTTTCTCTCATTTCGTTGTTCCCCCAAGAATCTGTGAAAGTTTTCTCATATATTGATAAGGAGGTTGGCGCCAAACCTTAAACAAAATAATTGAAAGAAGGCAATTACAATGGCTTTAGGTTGTGATACAGCTACAAATGTAACAGCAGCAAGATTAACTACACTTAAAAATAATAAATTCACATTCGTTTGCCGATATTTGAATCGCGTTGAAGGTTACCAGGATGGTCTCACCTCAGCTGAGATTACACGAATTTCAGATGGGGGATTATATATCATATCCCTTTATCAAATCAGCAAATCACTCGATCATTTTACAAAAGCCAATGGTGTTAAAGATGCTGAAACGGCTGTAGGCTTAGCAAGTGATTTGGGACAAACCAGCAGCACTCCGATTTATTTTGCCATAGACCGCGATATGACTTCTACCGAAATCACAAACAATATAGTGCCTTATTTTCAAGGCATAAAATCAGTGCTAGACAGCAGTACTAAAAATTCCAAAGGCTATAAAATGGGTATCTACGGATCACGAGCAGTCTGCTCTCATATTCGAGGCACTAATTCCGCTACAACACGTTACACCTTCATCGTAGATAATGACTGGCAGGGAACCTTCGATGATTGGAACCTGCGACAATATAATTTCAACACTGAGGTAGGAACGAGCACTGGCAAAATCAACGTAGACTATGTAGAGTCCTCCTCACATAGCGGTGGAGGCTGGAAAAAGTAATGTATTCCTCTTTTATCGGTGACGAGGCGTTATACTAATGCAGATGATGATAGATTCAAATAAAGTCTCATTATTTAAAAAAATAGTAAAAAGACAACCAGGCATTGATTATCCGATTATTGGAAAAGCTCTGCCTGGTGTTTTTGGTTTGTAGCGGAAGTTTAAGCAGATAATGATAAATCGTAGCTATCCGACTTTAAGGTCTTCTTTGGGCAATCCTCGGGGATTAATCCATAGAATTTTCAAATGCCCAGCCGGATTACGATAGAGCATCCATTCCGCACTGACAGCAGCTTGCTTCCCCTATGCTCTCCCCCTATATTTTTATCGCTGTAACTTTATGCAACCTATGAGATAACTGCACTTTATACACTTATTTCGTCTGTAAAAGGCTAAGTTCTCACTTTAACTGTATTCTATACAATTAAAAATCACCGTTATCAGCTTTAGCGGCAAAAAACTAAAAAATAGGTGTACAAAATACAACTATCTTCATGAGCGAGTTTTTCGAGCCAAAATAGCTGTACAAAATACAATTAAAAGCCGATACATATTAAATTCGACGGCTCTCCACATAAAAAAGGGGCGAGATCTTTGTAGATCCCCCCTGCTCCACTTGCCCCTATTTTGAATCGCCCATTTGATCATATGCTGGATCATACGTCCACTTCAGGCCGTTGTCCTTACTCAACAGATAGATGGTACCTACAGTATTGCCCTCTTTGCTGAGCAGAATAGGATACAATCCTTCTTTTTCATTAAAAATAGGAGAAAGCGGCGTTTTTTGATATTCGTTAAAGGTTTCCGGAAGGGCTACCACGAGCTTTTCCCATGACTGTCCCTGATCTTTGGTCCAATAAATAACAGGCCCATTATCTTCATAATATCTGAACCCTAAGAATCCGATATCCTTGTTAGAAAACCCTGCCCCGGCTAAACTTTCCGTGTATAAATCGTTAGGATTTCCAAGCTCCATCCATGTCTTCCCGCCGTCAGAGGTCTGGTATACATAATTTAGCGAACGTCCCACACCTGCAGAACCTCCGGAGACGATCCAACCATTTTGCTTGTCAGTAAACCCGATGAACTTGGCATCATAACCCTTTGCACCTTCAATGTTGTAGTTATTCCATGATTTTCCCATGTCATCGCTGATTAATACATGTAGAGGGGATTCTTTACCATCTGCAAATCCATATACAATTGCAGTCTTGTCCTCGGAGATATAAAATCCGGTATCCGCTCGACCCATCCCCATTTCAGTTCCAGTCGTATCAAGTTTTAAAGGCGTTTGCGCTTGGATCTCCCCTTTCCGATAGGAGACAGAGACATTACCATCCTCGTCCATGGAATACGCATTCCCAGCGTCATGCACAACAACTTGTTCGCCACTAGAGCTGTAGGAATAGATAGTACCTGGTTTGAGCGCGATATCTGTAAATTGGCCGGTTAGGTTGGTACAGGCTGCAAGCACTGCTGTTACACCAACCACCATTAAGACCGCAAGAAATGCACCTACTCCGTTTCGTTTTTCTTTCATATTTAAAATACTGCCGAATCGCTGCTTCATCGAGTATTTTCCTCCTGCAAAATTCGTTGATAAAGCTACATGCCGAGTAGCATTACTTTGCATAACCGATAAAATAGCTTCGCAGTATTTCTTTCGATATGCTGCATTTTGCTTACGTACAACGGTGTCATCACAATAAATTTCAATTTCGCGGACAGCTTCGCGTGCCATGAACCAGACCAATGGATTAAACCAATGCAGTGCCTGCACAATCAGTAGCAGTAGCTTATATATGATGTCATGCCTTTTGTAATGGACCAGCTCATGTTTTAAGATAAACTCCAGCTCTTCGTCACTATATTGATCATGCGGCAAGAATAGTGTTGGCTTGTAAAAACCCATTAGCATCGGATTCGGAACTTTACTGCTTATCAGAACCGGAATGGCGGGTGTTACATGCATTTCTTTAGCGACTTGTTTGAGCTTGGAGAACATATCCTCACTCTGAAGAGGGCTGCTCCAACGTAATACCTGTTTTCTGAAAAAGAAATAACTCAGCAAATGATACCCTAAAAAAAGCACAGCTCCAATAACCCAGATGTAAGCTAAAATATTAATTATAGAAGGGATATGGATTACATCCCCTGTCTGGACCGGCTGAGAGATTACTGGCGCATCCGCCTGCAAATTCTGGGACGCTGATCCTTGAAAGACTGTTGCTATGGCCTGGCCTTCGGGTAGCTGAATCGCCACAGGAGGATTGGTAAAGGAGAAGTTGAATGGCAACAATAATCGCAAGGTTAGGATCAACCATATCCAATAGCTCAGCTTAGCCGAATAATGTTTTCTTAACAAGGGAGTTAATGTGATCAAGCCGATAATAACTAAACTTAGGGTCACAGAAATAACCAAAAAATCTGTAAAAAGACCTGTTATCATCAGGATTCCTCCTTATCTACTCTATCGAGCATTTCCCGCAACTCAGCAAGATCGCTTTTATCAATCGCCTTCCCGTTGTATAAGGACATTACCATATCCTGCACAGAGTTGCCAAACAGCTTTTCAAGCGTAGACTTCCCTTCGCTCTCTTTATAATCTGTCTCAGAAATTGCAGCGAGATAACGGTTGCTCCGCCCTTCTTTTTCGCAAGATAGAAAACCCTTTTCAACCAGCCGTGACAGCACTGTCATCAAAGTTGCAAGCGCCCAGTTACGTTTATCCCCCAGTTGATTCAAAATATAAGTGGAGCTAACCCAACTCTCGGCTCGCCAAATCACCAGCATAATTTCCAGTTCAGCATCTGGCAAGCGTTTGATTTTGTTATTCATCCCTATTTCTCCTTGTTATACATTCGTGTAATACATTCATTATACAAACGTGTAATTAAAAAGCAAGCACATTATTTCTAAAATATGTATACCTTCTTAGACGTTTATTATTTTAATAAAGGTTTCACCAGTCCAGTAGCAAATATAAATAGAACCCTAGGAACTTTTATAAGATTCCAACAATGAAATAACCAACGCACACTCAGTTGAAATTTATAACTATTTTGGAAACTAAGTGATGGGTCTGCATTATTCTTAAGTAAGGAGGTCAGTTATGAAAAAATTTAGTATTCTATCATTTTCACTGATAATTTTACTGATTTTATTATTTGTATTAGTCAGACCCACGCAGAAGATCGTAAGTGTCCATCTTGTATCCGAAACAACAGAAATCACTTATACTGACCGTGAAAGCCTTCAAATCTTCGAAAATGCTATAAGAACTGTAAAAAAAGTACGCGGGTCTGTAGATGTAGGTGAACCAACTTATCGAATGACTGTTACTTACGCTAATTCAAAGGTGGTCGGATTCAGCCTTTATATGGATTTTACAACGAAAGATGGTTTCCTGATTAAAGCTAGCAATAGCGAAAAGATGCTGGATTTAAGAAATAAGAATTCGGTTGAGCTAGCTGATCTGTTAAGTAAAAAAAAGGAAGATTAAAATTTGGAAACTCAATCTAAAAATAGGCATGGTTATCATACAAATGTAAAAACAAGCCATCCTTTAATACTAACTAAGGATGGCTTGTTCGTAATTATATTATTTTCCTGCGCTTCAGATATACTGTCCCGCTCCGCTCAGAGCGCTGCAATTCTCTGCTGGATGCGTGGAAATAATGCAAAGGCATTCTCATAAAATACTTTCTCGTGGTGCTGCTCAGGCACAAGTCGGCGAACGAACTCCGCATAGAGATCAATAGGCGCGAGTGGCCAATCGGTACCGAACAACATTTTTTCATAGTGATCAGAGTACACCAACGCCCGGCGAAAATGATCCATAAACAGGGGTTCATTCATGAACCGCTCAAAATGAGGCCGATCACCAACAACGAGACCAGACAAATCGGCATAGACGTTCGGATTCTTGGCGACCACTTCAGCAGCATCCATCACCCATGGATCGCCTAGATGGCAGATCATAAAGTTCACGTCGCGCCGTTGGAACGCTAGTTCGTCCACGGTAAGCGGATGCGCATACTTAAGCAATCCATTCATCGAATACGTATCACCGGTATGAATAACCACAGGCATGCCGTACTTGGCCGCCAGCTCATAGATCGGCGAGTAGATTTTGTCATAAACGTAATGATGATAGTACCCGGCATAGAGCTTAATACCAGCTACCTCAGGAGCTTGCAGCCTTGCCTCAATTCGGTCCAGCTCATCCAAAGCATCCTTTCCTCCGAGCATATTCGGATTAATGCCCACGCATTCCATTAAGAATGGCGGCACACTGGCTTCCAAGTCGAGTCCCATCGGATTGGGAGAGGCAGAGTCAGGAAAGGCTCCCTTCGTCTGCTCCGTGACCCCCATACCAATGCCGAGAACAACGTCGTTCTTGTCAAACTCCGCTTTGAGCCCAGCAGCTGTGTAATCAACTTTGGAGAGGTCCAGTGCTGTCCGATGAAAGCTATCGATGTCCGACAGATGAATGTGAATATCAATGATTGGCATTTATAGTCTCCTTTTTGTCAGAAGCACTAGCAAAGGTCACCTTCATAAGATTACGAACTATCTCTGGATCCAGAGCGAGCTCTCCCATGATCATGAAGGTCGGCTGTGTCCAAGCGGTTTCTCCGTTCAGAAGTAGTAGATGGTGATTCACACCATATGTGAATACCTTATTGTTCACGTAAGACATAGCTCTCTGATTAGGATAACTATGCACCACATGCAGCATGTCTTTACGCGAAGTTGCACCGATTCGGATAAGTCCCTTGGATTCCAGATGGGCTTCGACCCTCCCGATAGGGAAGTTGCCTTCCTCTGGGAGCTCCATCCAGCCTTCCGAATAGATTGGTGAAGGCTTAAAGTAACTATCCTCGGATAGCGAATAATGCGGCAGCGTCATTCCGCTTTCATTGGTTACTGAAATCAACACACAGAGCACAGGAACTCCGGGCAGCATGAGGTAATGCTGATTGATCGTGATCCCCCGGTTTGCTTCCTGCTTCTCCATCGAAGTGGTCAGTCTCAGTCCCTTCCAGACGTTACCGTGATCATCCATCTGCTCCGTCCAAGCTGCGCTTCTTGGCTCCTGCAACCGGCTAAATCCGCCTATGCCAGAAATTCCCACACCGAGTCCACCATGCCAAGGATTCCACCAGGAACGTGGTTCAGCTTTCGGAAAGGTGCTGTCCAGCCACTCTTCTCCTTGGTGCTTCAAGGAATGCACAACGCTGCCGAAATCAGGAGCAGCTGCAATAGATAGAACACCGTTGCTCACTGTGTAAATGGGACCCGCAGGTCCTTCTTCTATCTCACAAACAACGCTTGTTTCCGATTGTGGAAACCAGAGGCCTGTTCGCTCTTGAATGCGGTCCTCACCGCGATAGACGACCCGGACCTTACGGCCAGATTCGTTGTGTTCTGGTGATTCTGTATCCTCAGTAGAGAGCTCAAAACCCGCGGAGTGCAAGTTTTGTCCTCTTTGCAACTCCATCTCTGCGACACTTCGCTCCGCTTCTCCATCAGCCTGTACATACAATTCAAGGCTTCCATCAAGCGGTGTCATCTTTCGTTCGATTAGCTCGGCATGAAGTGCCCCTGCCGCAAACGGATTTCCACCGCCAAGCGTTAGCTCAAGATGGTCATCCAACACCGGTATGACCGAATTCTGCTGTTTTAGGGCAAAGGCGCGGAATTCCGACCACTTAAGGAAGGTGTTAAGAGCAAAAACCATAGTTTTTGTCCGTACGACATCTCCAGCGGAGATTCGGCCAAGCTTATGCTCCAGCCCAAGCGGGTATTCCGGACGAAGCAATTTTAGCGAAGGATCCCAGCAGATTCCGCATGTGACGTTCTCTTCCTTGCAGAACAACCAGTTCTCCGTAATTTGTGCACTGTCCCAAAGACTTGGATCGCCTGAGTACGCATCGCCCATGTCCACGTATTGGCCCTGATATGGCAAGATGAGCTGTTTACCGAAAAAGCCGAAATTCGTCAACAGATACATGTCTTCTTCCAGGATGTCACTATTGGTATTGCAGACCTCGCTATAAAACTCAGCGATTCCGTTAGCAAATAGCTTAGCCACTCTTTTTATCTCAAGACCCGGAAATTCTTCCGACTCGTAAAGAGCTTCGAGAACCTGACTCTCCCCTTCAGAATAGATCTTTACTTCTTTGGCCTGTTTCTTAGAGAATTCTTCTGCGAACGGCTTACCTAACTTCGGATGGGTCAACCAGAAATTATGGCTCGAGCCGGGATATTCAATCCACATTCCATTGTCTGTATTATTAAGATGAATAGAGTAGGCGCCATTCACAGCCACCCACTGATCCCCGTTTTCCCCACCAAAGCGGCCATGCGTTCCCTTCATTAGAACGGATAGCTTGCTGATAAAGGTGACTGCCTTCTCTCCAACCGGAACGGCCGTTGCCTCAATAGCCTGTGAATAAAGACCGTATGAATTTAGGGTAAAGGGTACTTGAATAGAAGCCTTACTCTTAGCTGGAACAGTAAAGCTTACAGTACGATCCGCCCACATCAGGAATTCGTCTTCGGGCAAATCAAAAGAAAATTCTGCTTCTGCAGCAAAATTATTCTCCACATTAAGGTACAGTTCCGAAGGAAGGCCCAGATACAGTTCCCGGTGTGGCAGCGCTATCTTCATTTTGAGTGGGAATTTAGGAGCAACGCCAATGCGGAATTCAGCACGCTTGCCACCGATGATCCACTTACTCATAACAACGGGGTGTGTCTTCTTATCGTTCTGCTCTTCCCTAACCGAATCAAGCTCAAAATCACCTTCCACGATAACCGTTTCACCTGGTGCTAATGTTCGCGCAGCAGATAGAGCAAACCGGATATTTTTATCGTTCTGGCCTTCGATCTCAATGGCCAGCTCAGACGTCGAACGATTCTTGATGCGATAGCGGATCTTGTAGGTCGAACCAAACACTAGATCATGATCATCAATCTCTGTAGAGATTTCATAGTCTGGTGTATCAAGAGCGGTCAGACCACGGCCAGTCTTCTCGAATTCCGCCCGCAAGGAGAGTTCTCCCTTTTGCCAAGTGTAATCAAAGAAATCAAAGCCACGCTCCTGGCGGCCATCTGGCTGGATTGGGAGTTCACGGGTACTGTCTGCATACCAATCCAGTTCCTCAAAATAAGGAGCAAGTGCTTCCGTTTGCAGTACTGTTGGAATGAAGTTCATCAGATGGACGTAATCTTCATTTTTCTCCCAAAAAAATCCGCATTTCTTATACATCGGTACGGCTTTCGTATTACCTGCCCAGGTAAACAGATCAAGACGTGGCCAGCCCGCTTCTATTGTTTGGCGAACAGCGTTCAGAATCAGATTGCGGCCGACCTTGTATCCGTGATAATCGGGGCGTACATTCAATAGCGGGACATATAAAGCCCCTTCATCTTGACGGTAGTGGGCGAAGCTGCAGAAGCCGACTACCTCTTTGCCATCAACGGCAAGAAAGGCATTAAGATTGGACGAGATCTCCATCTCACGGCGCACACTGTCCTCAGTTCTCTGATTGGTGCCTCCGCCCCAGCTTTCGTTGCTGCGGTTCCACATTTCTGCGACCGCCCCAGCATAAGAAGAATCGTATTCGATAATGCGGATTTGTTCCGCTGTAGTTTTTACAGTCATGCTTTCATCTCCTTATTCCTCAAAAAAATATGAGTATGTATTCGTATACAGTTATTCTGGATAACCTCTCTACAACATATTGAAATAACTCCTACGAGTTCTTATTATACTATTAACTGGAAGCTCAATACGAGGTAAAAAACTCTTTCTCCTTATTTTCTACATAAACTCACTGCCAGCAGAAAGCTACAAAAAAAGCTGTCGAGTCACCCTCGACAGCCTGAAGCTGCTATTAGGAGCAGCCTTTCTTCTTTAACAACTCTCCACACGATCCGCCGCTCTTTTCTTCATATTAGCGAGACCTACAATACATATCAACAGTACGCAGATAGAATAAGGAAGCGCCATATTAACGGTGTATAAGGCCGTACCTATAACTGGCCCTATGAATGACCCGCCACCTTGCAGGGCAGCAATAAAGGAAGCAACGCTTCTTTGCTCATGGTCTTGAACCGCCATTGAAGCCCCCGCACTGTAGCCGAGCAGTGTAAAGCCGATGCCAATACCCAAGAATGTAAAGTCTACATACGCAAATCTGATGAACAATAACAATCCCAGCAAGCCTAAGGCAACAAATAAGAGTCCTACAAGCAGCACTTTTTTAGGATGCCATTTGAGATACTTACTGATTACAATTTGCGAGAGCACTACCATTATTCCCGAGATCGCCAGCCCCATTCCAATTAACTGAGTGGCTTGCTGAGTACTGTAATCCAAGCTATCCTGCACAAAAAATCCGATAGTAACCTGCACGATATTCAGAGCAAACGAAAGCAAAAGTCCAATCCATAAATAGAGGCGTATACGTCGATCATTGGGGGAAAGTGAAATCGCCTGCCGCTCAATCTCAATATTCTTTTCTTTAGGAATAAACACCAGAAACAATATAGCCAAGGTGAACAATAAAATAGCTGCCGCGTACATTGGTGAGGTCAGGCCCAGTGAAGCCATTCCTCCACTCATTGCGGGTCCTACTACGAAACCAAGACCGTTGGCCGCACCAAATAATGCCATTCCTTGTGTACGGGTTTCTTTTGTACTCCAGCCCATAACATAAGCTTGTGCTAATGCCGGAATTCCTCCAAAGAAAAAGCCAGCGATTGCGCGAAGAAAAAAGAAACTCCAAAACAGACTCTCTTTACTCTGTGCATTTACTGCATAATCAGCCAATAGTGCAAAAATGATGAGTGTCGCCATATAGACGAACATAATCGAAGCAAGCAGCCACTTTCGGCTCATAAACGTTTGTTTTTCCCAGAAATATCCTCCGAGCAGCCAACATAACCCCGCCACCGATACTAAACATCCTGATTGAAAATCACTCAGCCCCAAATTTCGCGCAAGCGGACCAATAATCGGATTAAAAGCAGCTATTGAGATCATCCCTGTAAGTACGATTAGAAACATAATCCCCCGTCTGTATTTCATAAAATCCCCTTCTCCTCTCAAGTAAACCAGAAACAATATACGATTCGTCATAATCGCTGTGTTTATGGTACTATGCATGGAAGCCAGGCCTCTACCTCTTGGCGGATTACTTTACTGGTTAGCGGGATTTATAGTAAAACAAATAAAAAACCCTGCTCTTAAGAGCAGGGTTATAGATGTTAATCCACCGTCCCAACATTCTCCAAGTGTAATGAGCTTTCGGAGCTGACACCTGCTTCCGTACTCAGAGTAGTAAGTGCTTGTTTTAGATCCTCTTTATTCACATAGACATACGGACTCTTCCAAAGAGATTCCACATGTAAGGAATTAATATGCTCTGGTTTAAGTTTAGGGAAGTTGAATAACCACTGCTGCAGATCTGCTTGAGGAATATCCGTCTTCACATTTTCACCAATGATATCCAATATATTTCCCCATTGGGACACGCCTTGGAAATTTCCTAGCTTATCCAGAATCTGCTTGATTACTTGCTGCTGCCGATCATTGCGCTGGAAATCGGAGGATTCAGCCGTTCCTTGATTCGATTTACGGTACCGCACAAAATCAAGAACTTGTTGGCCATCCAGCTTTTGCAAGCCTTTCTTTAAATCGATGTGTGTACCATCTGCCGTATCGGTATATTTCATATCCATATCGACATCTATAGTCAGTCCGCCAAGCAAATCCACGGTCTCCTGCAACACATCAAAATTCACCACAACCATGTGATCAATCGGCAGACCGAGCAAATTGCTGAAAAACTCTTTTGTATTCGGAATAGCCTCTGTTTTGTCTTTTATGTAATGATAAGCATAATAATAATTGGCTTTACGGGAAGGTAACGATTTAGGTTTTAGCAACAAATCCCTGGGTAAAGATAAGAAACTCGTCGACTTCGTGTCCGGATTGAAGCTGACAAGCATCAGAACATCGGTATTCATTACCCCACCGCCACCGTCCCGGCTATCTACCCCGGCAAGCAGAAAAATCATAGGTTCAACCGATACGGTCTCCTTTTTTTCCTCTGGAGCAGCAGTGGGTTGGACGGTGACTGGAGCTGCCATACGCTGTATCGCAGCATCCGTCTTTTTGTATAAATACCCTGCATATACTCCAATCGCTATAATAGTTGCGCCTAAGACAAGACCAATGCTCGTCAGAATTTTACGGGTTATTGTCCACTTGCGTTTGTTAGACATAATTTCCTCCACTCAGTTCCAATAGCTTATTCAATCAGCGCTTTCATCCTTATGAACTTTAACACTTAGCACTATGCCAATCGCAATCATATTAGTAAGCAATGAGCTGCCTCCATAACTAATAAAAGGCAATGAAATCCCCGTCAGAGGCAGCAAGCCAATATGCATCCCAAGATTAACGGAAACTTGAAAGATGAACATAGCGATAAACCCGGTGACAATATAGGTACCCGCATGGTCCCTACTATCCAGCGCAATAAAGATCATTCGGTACACGAGCAGCAAATAAAGCATCAGCAGCACGGATGAACCTATAAAACCGTATTTCCCCCCGATGACTACATAGATCGAATCGGAATACGCATATGGAATATATCCTTTTCGCAAAAAAATACCCTCACTGCCCGATAATCCCCCGGAGCCAATGGCTATCATTGCGTTTTTCACATGCCAAGATTTATCAGGATCGCTCTGCGGGTCCAAAAAGGCTTGGATTCGTGACAGTTGATGGGGCTCGACAATCTTGGATAACAAGTCGAAGTTAGCATAATACAGCCATAATATCGTGCCGATAGAAATAATCACAACACCAAGGATCAGAATCATATATAGAGCACGGATGTTACCAATCCACAGCATACTAAGTAATATGCCAGCAAATACGAGTGCTGTACCCAAATCGGGCTGATCCATTATTAAAATGAAAGGAATTAAAAAAACGAAACAGACCGGCACTAAATCTTGAAAAAACCGCAGCCGCTGGCCCTCTCGTGTACCTAATAGATGAGCAATGAGCAGCACCGTACATATTTTAGCCAGCTCGGAGGGCTGAAGCTGAAAGCTCCCAATGCTTAACCAACGCACGGCACCATTGAGATTTTCTCCAACCAGCTTGACTAGTACTAGTAAACCTATGCCCACGCCATAAAAGAGATACGCTAATCTGCCTAATAGAATCTTATAATCTACCAAAGCAATGAATAACATGGGTAGGGAAAATAAAGCAAATAAATACAAATAACTTATGTAAAGACCGTCTAACCGCGTATCCGTAGTCGCTTCATAAATAGCAACAGTACCCATGCCAACTAAGCAGGTGGTGAGAAAAAGTACGGATCTGTCCAGCTTTGCAATTTTGGTAGAGATAAGCATTTACAACCTCTATTTAATTTCTGTAGTTTTCTTGTTGTGTACGGGATATATACATGAAAATGGGCATAATAAATAATCCGCTGAGCACTTTTACTTCTTTTTTCTCAATGCAGCGCTACGGATGATTAGGTTAAATGATTACCTCAGATCATATTTGCCCTGATATGCTTTCTTCGATAACAGCTTAAGTTTATCTTCACTTAGCGTATAAATATCCAGACCATTCCCAGCCTCACCCAATGACCAGCCCAGTGCAAGCTCGTTATGGCCATCTTCATCAACATCAAAGAATCCGGCATAATCCAGACCATACCCAAACCCCTCAACCTCGGAAATCTTCTGCCAAGCTTCATTTTCCTGCCTCAACAACATTGCTTTTATAGTGTATCCTTTGTTTTTACTGTACTCATACACAACTACAGCTTCGTCAATTCCGTCTCCATCCATATCGCCAAAGGAGATGGCATTATCTTCTTGTCCCTTCATCGGAGTTATCAATTGAGCTTTGTCTGGAAGCCACTTAATAAATTCCTGGCTCGTTTTGTCTCGCTGCAGGTTTGCTTCTGATGATGGAGGTTTAATCAGCTCTCCGGGTGTCGCCGGGACTCCGCATCCACCGAGCAAAAATAAAGTTGTCAACAGGGTACCTATTTTTATGAATTTGCTCGGCATTTGGATCATCGACTCCTCGCTTGTCCGCATATATAGTATTTTATCTGTGAAAGAGTTGAAAGTGGTTATGAAATAGTTAAATTTGAATTCTTATTCTATCGGTAAGTCAAATTGAACAATCGTTCCTTTGCCTAAAGTGCTGCTTATTCGCAGCTCTCCATGATGCAATTTAATGATCTGTTCCGAGATGGATAATCCCAAGCCGCTGCCCGAAGCCTGTTGATCCCCTTTGTAGAATTTTTGCCGCACATTCTCTAAATCCGTCTCTGCGATGCCTGAGCCTGTATCCTCTACAGAAACCACGACTTTTCCTGGAACCGTATGCGCGGTGATAAAGATTCGACCTGATGAACCAGTAAATTTGAGTGAATTATCAATGAGATTAATCATGACTTGCTTCACACGATTCTCGTCAGCTTGAATCACTGGCAGATCTTCTTCTATTTTCACATCTAGTGAGATGCCTTGTCGGGTCGCTCTAGGGGTAAGTTGTCTGCCGATATGCTGCAGCAGTTCTGTTAGATCCACAGATGTGAAGTGAACGGCGATTCTTCCGTTATCCAACTTGGAGAAATCCAACAATTCATCCACCATATGAGTTAACCTGTCACTTTCGGATTCAATAATATCAAGCCCATCATAAAACAGAGGTTGATTACTCACCTCACTCGCCTTTAAGGTAATTGCCCAACCTTTGATCGAGGTCAAGGGTGTTCGCAGTTCATGGGATACGGAAGCGATAAAATCATTCTTAAGCTGTTCACTCTTGGAAATCCGGCTTGCCATCATATTTAACGTATCTGCCAATGAACCAAGCTCATCTTGATAGCGCTTATGCACTCTGATGCTGAAATCACCTTCGGTCATCTGATCTGCTGCCTGCTTCAAATCTTTAATTGATCTGGTTATGGTCCAAGACAGTAATAATCCAAGTAAGGTGACAATGCCAATGACGATGATCCCCACCCCGATCAGTAAAACCGTAATCTGTTTAACTGTATGTATAGTTTCCGTTAAGGACGTGATAAATCTGACTCCCCCCACGATGTTTCCATTCGCTTGTAAAGGATAAGATACCGCGTAAATCGCTTCCCCTGTATTAGGGTCCGCACCTTTCCAACTGCCGGGCTGCCCTTTTATTGCTGATTGCACATCTATGTACTCAGTCATCGTTAGATCGCCTTGAAGGCCATTTGAATCCTGCAACAGCCGGCCTTCAACATTAATAATCTGTACCTGTGCATCGGAATGACTAGCAAAACCCTTCAGTAACCTATCCGATTGTTCCTCCAGATCCTGGTCCCCAAAGTATTGCTGAAAAAAAGAAGCCGATAGCTCTGCTTGATTCATCAGGGTTTCCTCTATGTTATGAAAATAATAATATCGCACAGATACATTAAGAATGATTTCAAGAATGAGCACAGTAAGACAGATGACTACAAAATAGCTTCCTACTAATCTTTTCTGAATCCCCATTCTTCAACCATCCTTTCTAAAGCGGTATCCGAGCCCCCATACCGTCTCAATCCAAAGCGGATTAGATGGATCCACCTCAATTTTCTCTCTTAACTTACGCACATGAACATCTACCGTCTTAGGATCTCCAATATAATCCTCTCCCCAGACAAGATTCATTAATTCATTCCTAGAGAGTGCTGTATCCGGATGCTCCAGAAAGGTCTTCATCATCTGAAATTCCTTCGGAGTTAATTCAATGCTGTCATCCTGCTTAAACATCTTGTTTGCATTCAGATCCAGCCGAATCGGTCCAGCTTGAAGTATCGTTTTTTGCGGCTTTAGAGCTGATTCTGTACGGCGCAAAATAGCTTTAATACGTGCTACCAATTCTAATGGATTAAAAGGTTTAACAATATAATCGTCAGCACCCATTTCAAGGCCATTGATTTTGTCCAAATCCTGTCCACGTGCGGTTAAGAAAATGATGATGACCCCAGCGTCTTTCTCTCTTAGCTTTCGGCATATTTCGAACCCATTAGAATCAGGCAACATGATATCCAGAACCATAACATCTGGACGGCTCGCCTCAAAGCTCTGCAATGCTTCTTCTCCACAAGCAGCTTCACTAACCACAAATCCCTTATTCGTTAAATTTATAGATATAAAACGTCTAATATTATCGTCATCTTCCACAATAAGCACATGATTGCGATCAATAGTATCCACTTTTCCACCCCTATTACCCAGAGTCTAAACAAGTAAAAAAACAAAAAAACTCTCCCGGTAAAGAGAGAGTCTTGTCTCAGATCCCTATAATTAAATCACAAGTGGATATTACTCTAAATCACTATAGTTGTCAAAATCTAATCCAGATACACAGCTTTGCCGGTCTGCGCCGATTCATAAATAGCTTCCAATATTTGCGAAACAACAAAAGCCTGTTCAGGAGTTACAACCGGGTCCTTATCCTGTTCAATCGCTTCAATCCACTTTCTTAATTCTATATCCGGAGCACTTTCAGCTTTTCCTTCATAATAGGCAACGCCGCCTGCCCCAAGCTCAATTTTATTAGTGTACAGCTTGCTGAATTTCTCTCCGTTAATTCTAAGTCCGTCCTTCATATCTGCGCCTGCTTCCGTCCCACTTAAGCTGCATTTCGCTTCATGTACGTCTAGTGTATTCAGAGCCCAGCTCGCTTCCAGCATGATTGTTGCACCATTCTCCATTACGACCATTCCAAAGGCTGAATCCTCCACGGTGAACTTTTTAGGGTCCCACGGTCCCCAGGCGTTGGCGGCTTCTTCCTTTTGTGAAAGCTCATGATATTTAGTACCCAGCACAACCTTTGGTTTATAGTTATCCATCATCCAAAGAGTTAGGTCCAGTGCATGGGTTCCGATATCGATAAGCGGACCGCCGCCTTGTTTCTCTTCATCAAGAAATACTCCCCAGGTCGGTACAGCTCTCCGTCTGATGGCATGTGCTTTTGCAAAATAAATATGACCAAGCTCTCCGGACTCACAGGCTTTTTTCAAATATAAGCTGTCCTCTCTGTACCGGTTGTCATATCCAATGGTCAGCTTCTTGCCTGTACGTTTCGCTGCTTCAACCATTCGTTTGGCATCTGCCGCTGTCTTAGCCATTGGTTTTTCGCACATCACATGTTTTCCGGCTTCTAGTGCAGCGATTGATATTTCCGCATGGACATCATTAGGCGTAAGCACATGAATAATATCAATGGATTGATCTTTTAATAGTTCAGTGTAATCCGTATAGACAGTAGCTTTATTACTTCCGTATTTCTCCGCTGCTTCTTCCGCACGTTCTTTAATAATGTCACAAAAAGCCACGATCTCAACCTTACTTTGTCTGCTCAAGCTTGGAAGATGTTTGCCATTCGCAATACCACCACATCCAATAATCCCTACACGAAAAACCTTACTCATATCCTTCACCCTCACCTCTAATGGATTTGTTTACTGTTTCGATAAGTTGCCGGTGTCATGCCTAACCGCTTGCGGAAGACAATATGCAAATAGGTAGCATTGGTGAACCCTTCCGATTGTGCGATTTGTTCTATCGGATAATTGCTTTCTTCAAGCTTGCGGCAGACCGCTTGCAATCGAATGTCCTCAAGCGCCCTACTGAATGATTGTTCTGCATTTACTTGCTTAAACACCCGCTGCAGCTGTCTTGAACTAATATTCAGCTTTTCTGCAACATTTTCTAAGGTAACCGTTCCTGAATAATTCGCTTCCATATATTGCATTGCGTATTGATACCGGTAAGTCAGCATATCTCTAACCGGCGCCTCCGTGCGGATCCCGCCTGAATCATACGCTCTAACGGCCTTTAATAAAATACTGATCACGAGATGCTTAATTGAAGTATAATATCCGGTCAACTTCCCATCGCATGCTTCGTACGCTTCTCGAAAACACTTCATAGCCCCGTGATAGTCTTGTGCTGGGACCAAGGGTAAACACTTCAGCTTCTCCACACAGGTCTCAGCTTCCGCAACCTCCCAAAGATCAGCATCATCCCGGATCCTCTTTTTGATGTCAACATGCAGGCATAACTCTTCCATGGATTCATCTGCAGCTGCCTCTTGACGATGCATAACACCTGGTCCGGTTAGATAGAACATTCCCTCTGACAGAGGATACTTTTGATCCCCAAGAATGACTTCTCCCTTCCCGCGCGGAATGAAATGAAACTCAAATTCAGAATGATTATGGAACTCGACTACTCTGCCCGGTGGAAAAGAAGTCAAATGAAATCTAAACACTGTAATCTCGTAATGTCCCCATAGAATCGTGATATCCAATCTTTCAAGCATGTCCTGCTTCTCAAACATCATCTCATAGGGAAAGCTGCTCAACGTTAAGTCCTCCCAATCGGAATTACACAGCCTTCTTTAGCCGAGCGGTTCGCCGCCTCCATTAATCTGGTAAGCTCAACTGCCATTTCAACATTTTGAGTGGCGAGTGTATTGTTTTGAATATGATCAACCCATTGATGGAAGGCGCTTTCACGATTGCTTTGCAGGACTACTTCTTTCCAGCCTTCTTCTTTATCCGTGGATTTGTTCGTTCTAAGAAGAAGCTTATTCTCTGGTGTTCCGTAAAGCAGTGTTCCTTCAGTTCCATGCACCTCAATAGTAAACGGCGAATGACTATTCACGAAACCAGCCTCCACCACACCAATTGCTCCAGAATCCGTAAATAATGTCACTACAGCATTATCTTCCACTTCTTTACCGGTTACATACCCAAAATTAGCACTTACCCCAGTCACATCTTGACCTAAGAAAAGCTTCGTCAAATACATGGGATGACAGCCAAGATCAATCAAAGCTCCGCCTCCACATTGCTCCAAGCTAAAGAAATGATCAGGAAGCCAGCTTTCCGTTGCTCCGTTATGGGATAAGCGAACTCTAACGTAAGTAATCTTGCCGAGCAGTTCCTGACTTAGAATCTCTTGAATAGTTAATGTATAGCCGTCATTTAAACGAGGCAAGGAGACCGTTAGCTTCACTTTGTTCTCGTTAACTTCTGCGATAATTGCGTTAACTTCTTTTAACGTTGGGGCAATAACTTTTTCTGTAAAAATATGTTTGCCCGCCTTGGCCGCAGCCACGATTACATCTCTATGCATATTCGTTGGTGCATCCACGATAACGGCATCTATATCCTCTTGCGCAAGCAGATCATCCAGTGATTCAAAAAAAGGAATATTCAAGCTTTCCGCAGCTTTGTTCCCACGCTCTACGTTTTCGTCCCAAACTGCAGCTAATACGGTATCTTCATGCTCCTGAGCTTGCTTGGTGTAATCCCATGCATGCACATGCCAATAGCTGAGCTTACCAATTCTAATGGTCATTTACTTGTGCCTCCCGTATATATGTTATTCTGACATCTGCTATAAAAATAACACATAATAAACAGCTTTTTTAGTAGGAAAATGCGACAAAACATATATAATATTACGACACATGAAATCCGTTGTGAAATACGATCCTTAAAAAAAGAAACCCTTGCTATGAAAGCTAAAGGTTTCTTTATACTTGGCTTAATGGGTAAGTGGCTTATTATATCCTTTGTCATCAAAGGGCTGCAATTTCTCGAACCACTTCTTTTTCAACAGTTTTAGCTCCCAGCGCACGTCGGTTACGTCTTCTGACTCCTTCTGCTCTAACACCTCATAGCTGAAAGCTTCTGCTCCAAGTTCCTTCCAGTCCTTTTGCAGCTCCGCATTCGCAAATCTGCCCATATCTAATTGCATCTGTATAGTCATCCATTTATTCTTCAGGTTGGGATAGCTGTCAACGAATATTTTTCCGCTTATTTTGTTTGTAATTTGAATAGCACCCATGTACGTCTTGAGCTGTTTATATTGCTCCTGAAGTTCTTTACGTTTACTTTTGTCCATTATGATTTATGATTCTCCTTTCACAGGCCATTCGGCTAAATTTCAGTACCCCATTTCTTTTAATAAACGGGACAATACCGAAAGCCGTTCTCCGATCATTTCACCATCATCACTAAGCGCCTGAGCGAACAGCTTAATATCATTATCAATCATAGGATTGTCTGCACAGACAGATACACTCATTGCATCTCCCTGCAGTCCAATACGATCAATCATAGGGCTCTCGGGATCATACATTTTGGGAAACCGATAGGCCTCTTGAAAATACAAACTACTTCTGCAAATCAAAATTGCCAGGTCAAGCACACGGTGCATTGGCAGCTCTTCGGACTGTCTCGACCATTTGTCCCCTGTATGTCTCCATACCTTTGCTGAGATGTCGACCTTTCCTCTATCATTCCATTGAGCTAATCCTAGGGACAGACCTTTTGCATCTGTGTCCCCGGCATAGCGGCCATCAACCTGCTCGTAATTTTCTGACACGACTACAGGTTTATGTTTTAGAGTTGTTGGAATTTTCATGATTAGTCACTCTCCATTTTATGATTTACTAATTTACTGATTTACTAAATTACTAATTTACTAAATCTAAGATTTATATTACCCGGCAAAAGATCATCTGTCAAACGACAATACACCCGTTTTATCCAACAAAACAAAAAATCCCTCTGCGCGCAGCAAAGGGACTGTTATTCTCATGAAAAATATATCTCTAGCTTAAATGATCACTCACATTACACAACCAAACCATATGGACAGAATCAGGTCCCCAATAGTCTTCTACTACTTTATAAGGCTGCCCAAATTTACGTTGCCACTTGACCTGTGCACGTTTATAACCGCTGTCCAGACAAAACTGCTCTACCCCTTGCTTTTTTAGAAATATCATCATTTCCTTAATTAAGGCTGAACCCACACCTTGGCCCTGATAACTTGGCATAATGTATAGACTGCCCAATTCCCCCATTTCATCTAACTGATGATCTGTGCAGGTTTGAATATCTTCGCCACAAGGTCCAAAGGAAATTGTACCGACAACCTGCTCTTCTATTTTTGCAAGAAGGAAGTAAGGCTCCCCAGTCGTAGTATCCAGTGAAGTCATCACCATTTGCTTTTTATGATCAATTTCACTTTGGATATCCTCTTGTAAATGATCAAGCCCTTCTTTTTGAAAAGCATCTGGGATTGAAGTTTCAAAAACAGAGCATGTGGATTCAAAATCAGCTGGAGAAAGCGTGCTTATGGTCATTGGATTACTCTTATTCATTGATTCGGACACCTCTTCTATTCCCGGCCGGAATTCTTAAAAATCCTGCAATAATATACTATCAGCATTCAGACTGAAAGGTTTATATTCAGAGAACTACTTTACTGGAGGTCATCATGAATATATTGTCCTTTCTGATCTATTGCGTTGTCGCTACATTTACACCCGGTCCTACCAATATTGTTATTCTTTCTTCCGTGCAGCATTCCGGGGCTAAAAAATCAATGGGGTATGTATACGGATCCACGCTGGCTTTTGGTTTATTACTTATCCTTTCTACTCTGCTGAACCGTGTTCTAGTAGAAATCATTCCAAATATCCTGATCTTTATGCAAGTCATTGGGAGTTTATATATGCTCTACCTTGCTTATAAAATCTTTAAAATGGGTTCAATGGAAGACCAGCCTGACCCAAATGCCAATTTCCGCTCAGGCGTGCTTATGCAGCTTGTGAATCCTAAAGTGCTAGTATTTACACTAACGGTTATTCCCAACTACGTAATGCCATTCTATACCTCTTCGCTTGCCTTGTTTATGTTTGTTATAATTATAACTGTGATCGGATTTTTTGCATTTACGACATGGGTTGTATTTGGGACAATCTTCAGAACATTTATGAAAAATCATCAAAAAGTTCTAAATACCGTGATGGCACTGTTTTTAGTATACTCAGCCATTATGATATCGGGAATCCTATAAAGTCGCGGAGGTTAAGAACGTGGAGAGATTTAACTATAAAAAGTCAGCAGAGATCCTGTCCTTATCCGCCAGCCTTACTGATTTCACCTATAAAAAACATTGCCATGAAGAATATGCCATCGGTGTGACCCTTCGTGGCATTCAGCAATATAATCTCGACGGTAGTTTGCAGTCCTCTCATAAAAATGGCGTAATGTTGTTTAATCCGGAACAAACGCATGATGGCAATGCGTATGATAAAGGTGGCATTGATTATGTCATGCTTTATATTAAGCCAACCCAAATGCGAGAGATACTAGGAAAAAAAGAACTCCGCTTCGCCACTCCTATCTTATACGATGACAAATTGGCGCAGTGCATATTAGCCCTAAACCATGCCATCCAGAATGGCAAAGAGGAGTCTTTGTGCAGTGAACTGTTATTCACTCTGGTTCATTTAGTATCGAATACTGAAATAGTTACCGATCGCAGAACGAATAATAAATTTCTCAAAAAAGCAAAGGAAATGATGTACTGCAGTTTAGACCATGTGCTGAAGCTGGACGATCTCTGCACAGAGTTTGGTCTGTCCAAATATCAGTTTATTCGCGAGTTTAAGACATATACAGGAATATCGCCCTATCAATTTTTCTTAAATTGCAAGGTAGAGCGTGCCAAGCAGTCCATTGAGAGAACTAAGGATATCTATGCAGCTGTTGTAGATTGCGGATTTGTGGATCTAACTCATCTGAACAGGCATTTTAAAAGCGTGTTCGGAATAACCGCCCATGAATACCGGTCACAGCTGTAAGATTTGCCCGCCTACCATTGTCCAGAGCACTTTGAATTCATCATCCAAGAGAACCAGGTCAGCATCCAAGCCAGAGGTGATCGTCCCCTTTTGTTGAAGTTCAAGAATATTGGCAGGTGTAGTTGAAGCCATTTGTACGGCATCTGTCAGCGAAATTCCAGTTTCTACAGTATAACGTAAGGCTTCATTCATGGTAACTGTACTGGAGGCCAGCGTGCCATCTTCCAATCGCGCTATGCCACCAGATACCGTAACCTGATGTCCTCCAAATATATAATTCCCATCCCCTAACCCCATTGCTTGTAACGCATCTGTGATCAAGACCATTCCTTCTGGTCCTTTCATGGTATGCATCAGTCGGATAATTGCAGGATGCAGATGAACATTATCCACAATAGCTTGCAGGCTTACATGTTTCTCTTCGAAAGCAGCAACCACAATCCCCGGATCTCGATGATGGATCGGCCGCATGCCATTAAAACAATGCGTAACATGACTTGCCCCAGCGGCAAAAGCTTGTTTGGCTTCTTCATATGTGGCATCCGAATGAGCAATCGCTATCACCACTCCCCGTTCTTTCAAAAAGGAAAGAAGCTCCATGCCTCCCGGCAGCTCAGGAGCAATCGTAACCATTTTTATGAGTGATCCAGCTTCTTGGAAAATGAGCTTCATTTCCTCTAAGTTAGGATGCCGCAGATACTTTTCATTTTGCATTCCTTTTCTTTTGGGGTTTAGATAAGGTCCCTCTAAGTGAATGCCTGCGATTTTTGCTCCCACTTCATGCCCAATTACACGTTTGACACTACGAATCATCTCTAAAAGATCCTCCATCGTAGAACTCACAGAGGTAGCCAGAAATGAGGTGCAACCAGATGCTGCGCAAGCCTTCGACACTTCTTGAATACTCTCTTCAGTACCGTCCATCATATCAAACCCGTTAGCGCCATGAATATGCACATCTATCATACCGGGTACTAACAAATGCCCTCCGCCATCAATCCGTTCATACTCACCCTCTGGGATAGAAATATCTCCTGAGTCTATCTTCATCACTTTTCCTTCAGAAATCCATACATTAGCCGCTGAAACTATACTATTCTGAAGCACTACTTGTACATTTTGCAAAATATAAGTCATAAACATTCTCCTCCATTCGTTATCACTCTTGATTTCGAACCTCTTCAGCTTCATCTTGGCACTCAATAACTGTGATGTTCTTCTGATCTAGAACTTCTCTGATCTCGATTGGAAGCTCTCGATTTGTAACTAAAATATCAACGAAATCAAAGTCTAACCGATAAAAGGATTTAGCATTAAATTTGGTGTGATCCGCAACTAAAATCACCTGATCAGATCTTCGAGCCATTTCTCTTTTTACCCGCGCATCTTCTTCATAAGGATAATAGAGTCCATCAGCACAGATCGCCGATGCTCCAATAAAGGCTTTATCCGCACGAATTTCACTAAGTTTATCGATAATGGAAGAACCATATAACAAGCGGTTTTTCACATTTAAGTAACCACCAAGTACATAAATTTGCAAATCCTCACGATGGGATAAAATCCCTACATTATCTATCGAGTGCGTGACAACCGTAATATCCTGCGCACTTATTTGTTCTGCAACAAACTGTACAGTGGTCGATACGTCTAAAATCACAGTCTCACGATCTTGGATAAGCCCGGCCGCGATCTTCCCTATTCTCTGCTTACTCTCGGATTCATCGATCAAACGATCCTGATAAGATAATAATTCTTTTTGCAATTCAGGTAACGCTAGACCGCCATGCGTCCGAACAACGACGCCCTCTTGTACTAACCTAACAATATCCCGTCGGGCAGTATCTCTTGAGACTTCAAATTGCGTACAGATATCTTGAACACTCATCGATTGGTGTTGTTTCAAATGTTCGAGTATTTTTAATAATCGTTCCTCTTGATACATAATGAAATTCACCTCCTAAAGTCATCATAAGTCATTTTATAAGTATTTACAAGCGTTTATGAGTATATAATTAAGTATATGTAAGTGTTAATGCGTAAAAAAGACGAAAGCCGGATGAATGTGCATCCGCTAACGCCTTTTGAAAATTTCTATTTTTAGGATTTACTTCACAATGTCACTTCACATTGCGGTTCCAGCTTTTTTGTATTTTTCGAATAAAAACAATCTGGCCCACATGATAAGCATTATGGGTCGTTACATTTCCGAGTACTTCCCACCATTTACTGTCTGGGAATCCTTGAACGTCAGCTTCCAATTGTTCTTTCTTAATCAATTCCTGCCAGTGTAAAAGAACCTCTAAAAGTTGTTTTTGCAGCGCTTCGAACGTTTTCCCTTCTGCAACGACAAAGGTATTATTATTATCCACTGAAGGAACCGCATGAACACTGGCTTCTTTATACCTTGTTTGCCAAGTTTCATTCCAGTAAAGCAGATGCTGCACAATCTCAGCAATACTATTGCTTTCATCCGTTACCTTCCAAAAAGCTTCTTCTTCACTTAAGTCTTTAACCGCCACTTCAAAGGGCACATACCAACTCGAATCATTTGCATTGGCCAGCAACTGGTTGGCTAGAACATCATAAGCATGAAACATTCTTCCTTCCCCCATTTTCCAGATAGATTATAAGCAATTTAAGTACCGCAGAATGTACGATATGGACAAGCCGATTCCTCAGGAAGTGCCGAGTATTCCACTTGTTCAGGGGAGTAGGCGTATGGGTTAGACAAAGCTTGAAGGAACCGCTCCATCACATCGTAATCTTTCCGCTCTACCGCTGCCTCAAGCGCTTCTTCCACACGATGATTCCGCGGAATAATCGCAGGATTACTGCTGCGCATCAGCTCCTGTGAAGAGGATTGTGATTCCTGCTGCCTGCTAAGTCGCGCCTGCCACAGCTCATTCCATTGCTTAAATTCAGGGGTGCCAAACAGAGCAGCATCTTCCATTACGCCTAAAGTTAAGGACCGAAATGTATTAGTGTAGTCAGCCCGATATTTTTGCATCAGTTCAAGGAGGGTATCAATCAGAGCAACATCCTCTAACTCTTCGTTAAACATTCCCAGCTTCGCTCTCATTCCCGTTAGCCAATATTGATAGGACCGCTCCGAAAAATCTGAAATTGCCTCCTCAGCCAGCTTAATCGCCTGTGCCTGATCGTCAGCCAGCAATGGCAAGAGAGTCTCGGCAAATCTGGCCAGATTCCATGCGCCAATCCCGGGCTGATTGTGGTAAGCATAACGACCCTGCTGATCTATGGAACTAAATACCGTCTGAGGATTATACACATCCATGAAGGCACATGGACCATAATCAATCGTTTCTCCGCTAAGGGCCATATTATCAGTATTCATCACTCCGTGAATAAAACCTACAAGCTGCCATTTAGCAATTAGCGCTGCTTGACGTTCCATTACTTCCCGAAGCAGAACAAGATATGGATTAACTTCCACAGGAGCTTCTGGATAATGTCTATGCAACGTGTAATCAGCCAGAATACGCAGATCCTCCACAGTCCCCCATGCAGCAACATATTGGAAGGTTCCAACACGCAAATGACTGGCCGCGATCCGGGTCAGAACCGCCCCCGGCTGTTCCGTTTCCCGAATTAGCGGCTCCCCTGTAGCTACCACCGCCAAGCTGCGAGTCGTAGGAATCCCGAGTCCATGCATCGCTTCACTGATGATATATTCGCGCAACATCGGTCCAAGCGCTGCCCGGCCATCGCCACCACGAGAGTATGGGGTTCTTCCCGCACCCTTCAACTGAATATCTACACGATCACCTTGAGGGGTGATCTGTTCGCCCAGCAGCACTGCTCGACCGTCTCCCAACATGGTAAAATGTCCGAATTGATGTCCAGCATAA
Source organism: Paenibacillus sp. FSL H7-0716 (assembly GCF_038002705.1). Classification (NCBI taxonomy): domain Bacteria; kingdom Bacillati; phylum Bacillota; class Bacilli; order Caryophanales; family Paenibacillaceae; genus Paenibacillus; species Paenibacillus sp. FSL H7-0716. Next base: position 158,563 of record NZ_JBBODA010000008.1, on the reverse strand, counting down.
GCTTGCGCAAGCGACACGGTACCTTCAGGAACTTCGTTGCCGGCAAGAATCCCAAGACCCTCCTTACTCTGTAGTGCTGTGCTATTCAGCCCTAGAGTAGCAGCCAATGGTTCATTAAACATAATCAGTTCCGGTTTACGCACAGGCGTTGGCTTAATTTTTGTAAACATTGATTCCGGCAGATGAGTATAACTATTCGCAAAATTCCAGCCTATATCTATTTTCTCTGTCATATTATCTCCTTTTTATACCCTCAGTCTCTATGCCTTTATTAACTCAGAATAAGTTATGTTAAAATTTAATGCAAATCTTCTCGCAGACCTATGTTTTTGCCGAAGTGTTACAAAGACCGCCCGGCTTCCTGCCATTTTATGCAGGGAACCGGGCGGTCTTAATTATGATGTTCTATTTTGTTTTCAACTTATTTGGAAGCTAATTCGCTCCGCCTTTGGAGAGCATAATATTGAGAATGGTCTTGTCAGTATCCGCCAGCCCTTCCTGAACCAAACGCTCCATGTTGCGGATGGTATCTTCCACCTCTTCGAAAATCACACCATCCTTGGTTGTAGGAGCAATGTTGTTCATAGCCAGTGTGGCTGCCTGGATCGCCGTATTGGTGGAGGTGGAAATCTTCAGCGCACAGGTAGAATTCGCACCGTCACAGATCATGCCTGACAAAGAAGCTATCGTATTCTGTATCCCATGCTTGATCTGCTCAAGACTGCCGCCCATGAGATAAATGATCCCGCTATTTGCTCCTACTCCCCCTGCAATCCCTGAACCACATAATGGGGACAAACGCCCGATATAATGTTTGATATGCACAGTGACCAGATTGCTCAGTGCAAGCGCCCGAGCTAGCATTTCTTCATCCTTGCCCAGCAATTCCGCCAGAGCTATAACGGGAAGCGTACAGGCGATGCCTTGATTGCCACTGCCCGCAGTTGTCATCACAGGCATTGCACTGCCATCCATTCGAGCATCTGAAGCCGCTGCGGTAGCCGCGATAATTCTATTCGCTACATCATTGCCGAACAGATTCACCGCAGATTGCTGATTCATTTTCTTGCCTACTTGCAAGCCATAATCGCCTCGCAATCCCTCATCAGAGATCGCTTTGTTCATCCGCGCCCCTTCCAAGAGAAAGCTAAGCTCTGAAAAAGGAGCGGTACAGATAAACTCGAATATCTGGTCAACTGAGCCCGCATACTCTTCCGTGTCGGAAAGACCAGGCTTGCCACAGTCGGCTTTTGAATTCCGGGGTGTTATTTTCTCCCCGTCCAGAGCCAAATATTCTATATGGGTGTGCTCTCGGGCAATAATGGCAGTAGCCGTATGGTTCTGCGTAAACAACTGGGCTTCAATATATAATTTCTCAGGAGTGTCCTTTATCTCCACTTTTAGCAGCTTTCTATCCAGCAGGTCATTTGCCATCTTCAACTCAGCCTGCGTCAGGCCTGACAGAATCTCCAGTTCCTTGTGAGAACGGCCGACCACCGCTCCAAGGGCTGCTGCGATGGGCAGGCCTGTCTGGCCTGTCCCGGGAATGCCCACTCCCATTGCATTTTTGATAATATTACCGCTGAGATGCAGCTGAATCCCCGTAATTTCTTCCTCGAGAAGCTCTGCCGCCAAGGAGACGGCATACGCAACTGCAATCGGCTCCGTACAGCCTTCTGCCGGCACGACTTCCTTGTGTAAAATTTCCAATAAGTTGCTCATGTATGCATTTCCCCCTTCTCTCTCGCTGTTGGAGTTATTTATATATAGTAACTCAGAGAGAAGTTTCAGGGAATCCTTTTTCTTAGGAATCACTCCTTCATCCCCCTAATATAGTGTAGGAAAGAAAGGCGGGATGCGCGTGAGTAAGAGGAATGAGCAAGAGCAAAGGGCGATCTTTCTAGCTGCAGTCTGCGGGCAGACCTATACACAATTTTCAAATATAGATGGAGTTTTCGTCATTCCATTAGATTATCAGCTATGTCATCCCATTGAAGCACAATCCTTCAATAATGTATGGGAACGTTTCGGCTTTATTTTGGAGTCTCCACAAGAGATTATTATTGCCTTTCGGGGAACCAGTACGACGACCAATTGGATATCCAACGTCCTCGCCTCACAGGAACGGTTCAAATATCTTAAAGAAGACTCTCTCACCCATCGTGGCTTCACCAACATTTATTCTTCAGCTCGGGATGGCATCTTCTCTACGCTCTCCAAGCTATCTCCCGACAAGACCTTATACATTACGGGCCACAGCCTCGGTGGAGCGCTCGCCACCTTATGTACCTTAGATATTGCGGCAAATACCTCTTACACCACACCTAACCTCTATACTTATGGTTCCCCACGGGTAGGCGATCCGGACTTCGTTAATATTTTCAAACAATATGTGCGGAAGAGTTACCGGTATGCCAATCTTTTTGATGTTGTAACCTACGCACCTCCACATGTCTATAAGCTCCCCAAACGGGAAAAAAAGTATTATTACAATCATGTCCATACTTTTAACTCACTGTCTTTCCAGAATGGATCTGCAAGTGGTAATCACGTAATCAGCAGCTATTTCGCCGAGCTCTCCAAGCTCCAACCGGAATTCGCTCAAGAATTATGTATAACGAACCCTGGATTCTGTCCTCTCGTGGCTACGAAAGCAGAAGTATAATGTGAACCCAAAAAGGAGGTGCCCAACAAGCCATATGCTGGCTGCCGAAACACCTCTTTTCTTCGTATGATTCGATGCCATCAGCAGTTACAAAGTCACTAACAGACTCCATTGACACTAACAGCAGTATATTTCCACTTTAAAAATCCCAGCGGACTCCATAGCCACTATTGGTATAAAAAACACCAAATATAAGTCACTTTCTAACGAATAGCTGCACTGGAGTCCGAAATGCTGCCCAAAAGGCGATTATTCAGCAATTAACGTCATATGGGTCCGAAACCGGTACGAATGAGACTAGGTCAGAATATAAAATAAACTAATACCACACCTAGGACTAACAGAATAAGTGAAACTATGTGCTGTTTCGTATGTTTTAGAAACTTCCAGTCGATAAACGACTGAAACCCTATTGCTACTATTATAACTACAATCCAAAACCACTTCATAACCACACCCTCTGGGCCATCGGCAATTATGATCACAACCCCCGTAATTAATCCCACAAGTGCAAGTATAAGCTTCACTTTTATATTAAGCTCATAACCTTCTTCCGGAAGTTTTTCTTTGTCCGGGCTAACAATCCATATCCTTAGAAACAGGTTAGAAAAAGCAAGGATTATAAGTATAAGTCCAATTTTCACTTTCGTTCACCTCCACCCTTATATAGAATTCATTCGTATTTATTTCTGATCATTAGTTCTTTGATTTCTTTTAACTCATTTAATATTTCTTTTGATAGTTGCGTACTTCTAGAGTTATCGATGCCTACTTTAATCACAAATATTCCAAGCAACAAATAGATGATTAGCATTACGATGATCCCCAATTTATGTTCACTCCTCTTTTTTTGTTTATTTTCTTAAAGATATTGTTAGCATTAGATTAATATTATTCCCATGATACCATAATAAGGATATCTAATTAACACTCAGGAGCTTGCCGTTGGCTTGACAAATGATCAGCATATTCGCTAAAATATACTATATCTTGATTATCAAGATAATTGATTTCCGAGATTTTTTACAATGCGGAAACGCGATTAATCTTAACTGAAAAGAGGGAACACAATGGCAGTACTTATTCTATACGCTACAAAATCTGGAGCAACAGAACAATGTGCAAAAGTATTATCAGAAGAGCTACCTCAGAGCAAAATTTGCAATATAGAATTAGAGAAGCCAAGTATCGAGGCATTTGATAGCATTATTTTAGGGGCAGGAGTAAGAGATGAAAAAATATATAAAGGCATTCGTGACTTTATCAAAAAAAATAAAGATGAGTTACTGACTAAGAAGATGGGCTACTACATTTGTAATGAGAAACCCAAGAAAACCGAAGAATTAATAGAGAAAAATTTCCCTGATGATCTGAAAGAAGCTGCAATTTGTATTGAATCTTTTGGAGGTTATAAGGCCTATAAGGCTCCAAAGGAAGGTACTGATCAGCTCAAAGGGATTTTGGTAGATAAAATAAGAGAATTCTCACAAAATTTCAAATAAAAAATCCTGTTACCAAGACGAAAATCTTGATAACAGGATTTTTTTTATATACGTTTATTGCACCTTGAGGGTCACTTCAAACTTCGCACCGACATCACCAACAAATACAATTTTGCCGTTGCTAGGAAGTTTGACTTGCTTAAGACCACTAATGGTAAAGTAATTCACACATACACCATTCTCATCATAAACGGCAAAGGAACTCTTGGTTGGCAGCTCCACTGTCATTATCTTACCTGTTGCCGTTTCAGGAACTCCATACCATTTAGCGTATCCATCTGCTTGGATAGTTACCATAGATTGCGGGCCAGCATAAATAGGTTTAACTGCATCTTGATGTATAAACAATTGATTGCCAATCTTTAAATACTCCACACCATTTTTCTTTTCAAAAATAAGATCCGCAAGATCGCGTCCAGCGATGGTTGGAATTTGCACGGTCATTTCTGCTTTATTAGGTCCTGTTATTTTATTCGAGCCCATATAACCAGGTGCATCAGGGAACATAGCGATTCCAGCTACCGGCATACTCATGTAATATTGGGAGCTGTACTTCTCGCTGACATCAAAATACAATTTCCCTTGACGCTGCTGCCATGCAGTAGTGACCTCTTGAGATAGGGCATTGGGTTCAAGCTTCTCAGCTGCATATTGGGTAACGGCAGTTTCACCAAGTCCTGGAATTACCCCATACCCTTGACTCCAAAGATAGATACGGCCATTGCTCTCCTTCACAAAGCTAACTTTACTTGTACCCTCTGCATCTAAGAATTCACCGTTCGAATTATAGGAAAATTTCTGCGCAGGCATTGTAGGAGCTATAATCGAAGATATACTCAATTCCCCAGCTTTACTAACCTCTATCTTCATTAGTTGCGTAGAATCACCATAGACACCCGCATAGTTTAACAATTCTTGCGGCATATCTTCTTTGTTCGAAGTTTTAAATGTTGGTGTAGCTTTCAGTTCCTTAATAACTCCCTTTTCCTGTAAAGCGCTGAGTAAAATTTCGTTGGCAAGCATCTGGTCCGTTGTACTTGATCCGCCAGAAGATATTACTGCTGCTGCCATCTGCTGTCCCGGCAATACAACTAATGAGGTATGATACAGACCTGTATCTCCACCCTTTGTCAAAGCCTTGATTTCGTACTGGTTAAATGGATATAAGTTCACACTGTCCCAGCCTAATCCATAAGCTAACGAATTATCTGTTCCTTTAGGCCATATTCCACGCTTATATTCCTCTTGTTCCATCGCTTTTACAGACTTTTCTGACAAAATGCCAGTCGATTGGCCTGTAAAAATAGTTGCAAAACGCACCAAATCCTCAGCAGTGGAATAGATACCACCTGTTCCAATCACGTTAATGGTTTCTTTGGGTAAAGCTGCTGAGTAGGTAGCATTATAGACACTGGCCAGCTGAGAAGAAGCTACAGAATCTACAGGCGTTTTCGTATGTGCAAGCCCTAGTGGTTCTGTGAAATTTTGATGAATGAATGTGGTAAAGTCCGTGCCACTGACCTTTTCAACAATCAACTCAGCCAACGTAAATCCATCATTACAATATACTGAGTAGGCGCCTGGATCGGCCTTCAGACGTTGTGTTGACAAGGTCTCTAGCAAACTATCTTTTGCAATAGGATCGGAATCATTAAATAAGAAAGAATTGGATAAGTTCGAGCCAGCAAGACCTGATGAATGATTCAACAGCATCCGTACAGTGATTTGCTTATAACGAGAATCTTCCATCGTAAAATTATTCAAATAAGATACGACTGAACCGTCCAAATCTACTTTTCCTTGCTCAACAAGCTTCATAATAGAAGCTGTTGTATACATTTTACTCGTCGAGCCAATACCATACATCGTTGTGACGCTTGGTGCTGTCTTACTCTCCACATGGCTAAATCCAGATTGACCGCTCACAACGATATTATCGCCATCAATAAGAGCATATTGGAGACTAGTCGTCCCCAGCTTCTCCGTTAAGAACGCCGCCTTCTCTGCTGCCACCTTCTGAGTGTTCACATACGTTTGCCCTTTGCTGCTATCCGCTGCTAAAACACTAGTAGGGACATACACCAATAGAAGCAATGCAACTAATATGGATGCCAAATTTTTCTTCATACATAACCTCCCGATATGAAATCGTCATCCTTTAAAGGATAATTTATCCATGGAGTAATGTAAAGGAAGTTTATACTATTGGGATTATATATCTAATCTACTATTTCTACTTTATCTCCGATTCGAATTTCCCCTGTTTTGATTACTGAGGCATAGACTCCGAAATGCAAATCAAATTCTTTATGTAATTTTTTCAAAAGCACTGGGTCCTTCTGGAGACTATCCGGGTCCATCGTAATCACAACACATCTCTCGCAAAAACTATCTACCTGTAGCTGTACATCCCCAATGTTGAGCCGGCGTCCAATCCAATCTCCTTCAAAAAGAGAATCATCATTCAGCGCGATAACAAAATTCCCGCGAAAACGCCGTTGATCCAAGGAATGCCCCCAGGTTGCCTCCAGTTTTTTTAAGCTGGCATCCGTAATGAGTAGAATACTAGCGCCATCCACGGATAGGAGTTGCGGATGTTCTGGCTGTGGATGTGCAGCTTTTAGACCAGACATAGTGATTGGAGTTTTGGTTTGGCTTTGGATTTCTTCCAATAGAGTATCATCCCATCCAAAGGTTCGCCCATCTGATGCCGTTACATGGATTTGTCCATCTATAAATTGCGCTTGATAGGTAAGCATATTCGGTATATTTCTAGCGGTGATATATCTTCGCCAGCCCTCTTTGGACTCATCGTAAAAGGAGCAAAAACGGTCACCAAGCATTCCATACGGTTCAATCATACAGCTTTCTAATTTTTCACCCGCAAATGACTTGACCGGGTAACGATTAATTCCTTGAATTTCACCAACAACTGATAACATAATACAACGCCTCCACCTGTCTTAAAATGCAACGTATCTTCTCATTCTACCTGATTTTATTTAACTGTTGTATGAATATCTAATAACCCAGAAATTTTATATGTTTTATTGAGTTATATGTTTTATACTATGACTGTTAGACATATTGCATTTTGAAATAACACTCACTCCCCCATAAAGAAGAGAGGTAACCTGCTGTGCGGACAAATGATTTTCAAGGTTTTGACTTTGTTTTTACCCAAGCCGTGATGGGTATGGCCCTTATTTCGCTTGATGGAACGTTCCTAAAACTGAATTCAGCATTATGCGACCTCTTGGGGTATGATGAAACCGAATTAACGACACCCTCTCCAACCGTCCGTACCCTTCTAGATCAGATTCATAAATTCAATTCATTAGGAAGCTCTCTTCCACCTACGAGCACTGATCCGCAGAAACTCGAAATAGATTATTCCCATCCCACCGGACGCCGGTTATCTTTAGAGGCCTCCATATCTATCCTTCTGGATGACAATGGTCAACCCATATATTATTTTACTCAATTCGAGAATAAAACCTTAATCAGGGAAATGGAGACTCAGCTTCAGGTTGTGAATTCCCATCTACTTGAAAAAGAGAGCTCTTTTCTACAGCTGCTGGAGGAACTGCCTCAGCCCGTGCTTATCACTAGGGAGGGAATCGTTCTGTATGCAAATTCGGCAGGTTTACAATTAATCCATGCAGAAAGCCTAGATCAAGTGCTTGGTCTATCGACTATGGATATTGTCGACTACTCTAATTATGAAATTCTCTCAGAACGAAGAAAGAAATTCAACACTGATAGAACAACAGGTTCTGTCTGCTACCTGATTAATTGTTTAAATAACCAGCAGAAATATGTGGATGGGATTACATTGCCGATTATCTTTGAGGGAACCGAAGCGTACATTGGCATATTCAAAGATATATCCGAGCAAGTATTGGAAGATGAACGACTGATACAGTCCGAGAAATTATCCACAGCAGGACAGTTAGCAGCTGGAATCGCTCATGAAATACGGAACCCTCTTACAGCCATTAATGGCTTTATGAAGCTACTTCGCTCTTCCGAGCGGATGAATGATAAATATATTTCCATTATTGAGTCAGAATTGAAACGCATCGAGTTCATCGTCAACGAACTGCTTGTCTTATCTAAACCCCAAACCACTCATATTAGTAAACCAGTGGATTTATTGTCTTTGCTGGAACAAGTCACCACACTAATGAATGGACAAGCTGCCTTAAAAAATCTCAAGATCCTCCCTGTCTGTACTGATCATTCCATTTGGATCAATGGTGAGGCTTATCAGCTGAAGCAGGTATTTATTAACTTACTTAAAAATGCGATGGAAGCAATGAATCATGGGGGAAACATCTATATTCATGTGCAAACCTATGACAGAGAAGCCCGAATCAGTGTGCAGGATGAAGGCTGTGGGATGACAGAGGAACAGATCAATGCCCTCGGCAAACCATTTTATACGACCAAAGAAACAGGAACAGGCTTAGGTTATATGATCACACAAAATATTATACATAATCATGGCGGAGCGATCTCTGTAGAAAGTATTCTGGAGCAAGGAACAACTTTTACTGTAAGTATTCCAACGATCATTACACCTGAGGAATCTATCATGTAGAAGAGGAGGTATCGCAACATCATGCAAGAATGCCCCTAATTTTCACATTATAATGGTTGTACATAATTTGAAAAGAAGGTGCAGCAATGACTCGTGAAGTTCGAACAGTAGTTTTCGATCGTGACTTAAAATTTGAGGCGTATCGATTCGAAGGTATTATGCAGAAGTTTCCCAACCATTTTCATGACTATTATGTCATAGGTTTTATTGAACAAGGAAAGAGACATCTGCTGTGTAACCAAGAAGAGCATATTCTTAACAGCGGAGATGTGGTCATCTTTAATCCGGCGGATCCTCATGCCTGTGAACAGATAGACGGGAGAACGCTGGACTATCGCTGCATCAATATTCAGCCGGAAGTCATGCGTGAGTATGTGCTAGAAATTAGCGGCATAGGCTACTTACCGCGGTTCACACACAATGTTCTCTACCAAAGTGAACTGTCGATCCCTTTACACGATCTGCACCAAATGATATTAGAGGATCAATCCGATTTTCAAAAAGAAGAGTTGTTTCTATTTCTCCTTGAGCAGCTTCTGAGAGAATTCACGGAGACAGAAACCCTCTATCCCGCTCAAGAGCCTACTTCTGAAATTAAAATCATTTGCGAATACATAGAGTTACATTATGCGCAGAACATTACGCTGAACCAGCTAAGTGAATTGAGCGGCTTAAGTAAATATCACTTGCTGCGTTTATTTACCAGACAGAAAGGAATATCACCTTACCGTTACTTGGAAACCATTCGCATTAACCACGCCAAAAAGCTTTTAGAACAAGGAATATTGCCAATAGAAGTGGCCTCTCTAACCGGTTTCAGTGATCAGAGCCATTTCACAAATTTCTTCAAAAGACTCATAGGCTTAACCCCAAAGCAATATATGCGTATATTTGTTCAGCAAACGGGAGTAAAGTCGTCAACGGAACTTACGATATGATAAATCAACGCAAAGTTAACACAGGACATCTGCTGGCATTACTTACGATTTTGATCTGGGGAACCACCTTTATCTCCACAAAAATATTGTTAAAAGACTTTATGCCTGTGGAAATTCTGTTCTTCCGTTTTCTTATTGGGTACTTTGTACTGTTACTGATCTATTCACGTCCAATCCGAACTACATCCTTTAAAGAGGAATTGCTCTTTATCGCCGCAGGTCTTTGTGGAGTCACGTTATATTTTCTTATAGAAAATATTGCCCTAGTCTATACCCTTGCATCCAATGTAGGTGTGATTGTCTCCATCGCTCCATTTTTCACGGCGGTTATCGCTCACTTCTTTTTAGAAGAAGAGAAATTTCATAGGCAGTTTTTTATAGGATTTTTGATAGCCTTGGCAGGAATTATATTAATTGGGCTGAACGGGAGTTATCTTCTGCAACTGAACCCCATCGGTGACTTGCTGGCATTGCTGGCACCTGTGGTTTGGGCAATATATTCAGTGTTGATGCGAAAAATAAGCCTACTAAAGGTTCATACTATAGGGGCTACCCGCAGAGTATTTTTCTATGGTCTGCTGTTTATGCTGCCTACTCTGTTTCTGTTTGATTTCCAGCTGGGTCTGAGTAGATTCAAAGAGATTTCAAATGTAGCTCACCTGCTTTTCTTAGGTCTGGGTGCCTCGGCACTGTGTTTTTTGACTTGGAATAAAGCTGTAGGGATTCTGGGGGCTGTAAAAACAAGTGTATACATCTATATTGTGCCTGTAATTACAGTGGCAGCTTCTGCCCTTGTTTTGAATGAAAAGATCACCTGGGCAATCCTGACGGGAACTTTTTTAACGCTCACCGGTTCATATATTTCCGAACGCAAACCTAAATAACCACACTATCTTTAACATTTAATAAAAAGAAGCCCCCGCAGCGTGATGCATACTGGAGCTTCTTTAAGTTTCATTCCATACTCAGAACAACGAGTCAGGAATAAGCTTTCTTCCTCCCTTGATCAGAGTCGATTCCAGCATGTCCCCTTTGACGCCTCCAAAATAAAGCTGCCAATATACGCCAAAACGCACGCTGACATCATTCTTCACCAGCTCCGGTGGCGTAACAATCAGCCATTGGAATTTGAGCGCCTTGGAAATTTCGAAGACGGGGTCAAGCACGTTATTGGAGACCATTTCTCCGAAAGGGTTGTCATATAAAAAGACCGTCCAGCCTTTATTCTCACGATTCACCCGTTTATGCGTCATGATCATCATTGCGACCAACAGCTGTACAGATTGACGTTGCCCACCACTGCCGACTGCTTCATCCAGTGCACCGCGATTAATAATCTCCCAGTCCGAATAATGATAATCTTCCGGTGCGGCGTAGAGGAAATAATTCTCCGTTACCGGTTTATACACTTGAAGTATCGGAAAGCGGTTCTGCAGCGCCGCATAGACAATTCGTCCGTCATTAATAACCTCTTTGATTACCAGCGCCGGCACTTGTTCTATCTTTGGATACTTTTTGAGCAATTCATTGATGCATTGATTGAAGTAGTCACTCACCATCGGCTCTACCTCATCGCTTGTTCTTGGCACATTGATATTCTTGTAATTCAGACGTACCAGCGGGAAAGCATAATTATTCTCGTTATGAATAATCATCCGGCGTTCCATTCGCTTCATAATATCAATGATTTGTACCACTCGTAGAGATGCCCGGCCTACCCACATCTTGCGGGAGAGATCCATGCCTTCCTTATCGCTTTGAATGCTCTCGATCTGATCGCGCGAACTGCGTAACATGGAATCTAGGACTTGCAGTGCAATAGCGAAATTATCCCAATGGACCGTATTCAATCGATCTAGAATCTTGGTCTCCAGTTCGGAATTCCGTTCATTTTTAGCAAGTTTTTCGGTTAGGGAGTTTTTCTCTTCCTTCACCTTTTTGGAGATCTCATCCTGTCTAATCCGGCTATCCTTAAAGCGGAGAAGCCAGTCGGCTACTAGAGGCTCGCAGCTTTCTCTAACCCTCAGCGTCATTTCTTCTGGCACACTCCGTAGGTTGACGCGATCCTCAATATGCGCGTTCATTATTTTGATTTGATTGGATAAAGTCTGGAGGAGGACATCCATTCGGTCCAAGGATCTTTTACACTGGTTAAGCATGAGCTCGTTCGCCTGGCAGCGCTCTTGAATTTCTGTCTCCTTATCCTCTAGCGCCTCATTCCAAAGCTCCACAGCACGTTCATGTTTCTCTTTGATCCCCTTCTCTACTTTGCGCAACTCTTTCTGCAAGTTCTCCAATTCAGTCTGGCAGCGGATGTAACCGTCGTGAACAATCTGATAGTCTTCCTCCAAAGAAGTAGTATCCGTCTTTTGGCGATTTCTTGCAGCCATAATGGACTCGGCCGACTCCGCAGGTTCAGTCGCCTTCCGCCAATTCACATCCACTTGATTTAGGCTGGATTCAAGCTCAGCCAGATTCTCGCTTGCTGCTTTAATCTGTGCAGCTCTTGTCCGAACTTCCAGTTCATTTTCGGTTAATGATTGCTGTAGACTTTCCACGGTACTGAGCTGCTGCAAGAGAAGATTCTGCTCTACAGGATCTACAGGTATGACTTCTCCTTCATCAGAAAGCTGGTGATCTGTTGGGAAAACAATCTCAGGAAACCATCGTTGCAATCTAGGGAACATCGCATATTCGGTTTCTCTCGTCCATTTATTGCGTTGTCCGCTCAAGCTTTCCATTTGCACCTTTAGGTGTTCAAGCTGCTGATCTTTACCTGCTAACTCTTTGCTCACCAGATTCTTTCGTTCGATTTTTTTTTGTTTTTCCTTATAATCTTGTTCCTGTTTCTTCGTCCGTTCAATCCAAGCTTGCAGAACCCCCGCTCTCTGCTCATGCTCCACACTTAGAACTTTGTTCTCAGCGAGCTCCCGTCCGATCCGGGTAAGCGTCCCTTCGTTCTCATTCATCTCATTGCTCAGATTGATAATGCTCTGCTGAAGTTCAGCCTGCAGTTTAATAAGGGCATCCTGCTTGGCTGTAAGCGTCATGGTATTCTCGTTTTGGAATAAACGTTCATATTCTTGACGCACCGATTTTAACTTAGATAAATAAGCTTCAGAGTCCTGAAGGATCTGCTCCTGTTCTTTGAGCTTCCCCTGAATACTGCTCTTCCAATCCTGGAAACGATCCGGCTGCAAGACCATTTGCGGCCCTTGATTTGCAAAAAGCATGAAGGATGCTTGATGCGAAGCTGCCATCTCTTCACGGATAAAGATCGGCACCGCTGATTTCAGCAAGGTGTCCTTCATCAGTTCCGGCTGAATTTTATCAGCTTCGCGCCGGGTCAAAATCAAACTATATGGAAGTAACGGATATTGCTCCAGTTCTTCCTCACGTTCAAGATACGGACGGTCATTTAAGTAGGAACTACCTAGCGTTGATTGAATCTTTAACGAATCGAGTGTATCTTTGACCGTCAGAATTTCTGAATTGGGTAGCCAGTAGGATTGGTTCTGAAGTTCCACATCCATGAGCTGATTATAGTAATCCCTTCTGGAACGTTTAGTCTGTTGCTCTACTTCATCTATTTTTCGGATAAAACGTGCCGGGATAACATCTTGTTCTTCAAAAAGGCCAGTAGCCCCTAAACGATTATGCTCTTCGTACATTTCCAGCAGTACAACGAGCTGTGACCATAATTGGGATTCTTTCTGAGTCTGTGACTCAAGCAGAACCCCAAGCTCGTCCGCTTCACGCTCATAAGAACGCCGTTTCTCGCTCAGCTCAGCATGACTCTTATGCAGTGCCAGCTTCCGAATCTCTTCCTGCTTGTGCTGTTCTTCCAGGTCTCCAATGACTTGAAGAATCGTTTTGGCAGCCGAGATCGTACGCTGCAGCGCTGCTGCCGGAGAATGGGCGGCATCCTGCCCATATTGAGCTGCGAATGCTCCGAGTTCTTCCGTGTATTGCCGAATAGATAAGGTCAATTCATTGATCTGATTATCCAGCCCGGCTAGCTCTACCAAGAAACTTTCCCTTTCCTTGCGCAATCTTCTTTCTTCCGCCGTTAGATCTTGCTGTGCTGTCCCAAACTCTCTGATCGTTTGCTGCCAGAGATTAAACACCACATCCCACTGTTTCCGCAGCTGTTCCTTGGCTGCCTGAATGACCTCTTGCCGTTCTTTCATCTCCAGAGAACCTTCAATAGCTTGAATTTCTTTTTGCCACTGCTCAATTTGCCGGGTATGGAGCAAACGTTTAGCCAGAAAATAAGCTACTTCAAGCTTCTTCTCTTGCGCTTTGGAATCCTCCAGCCGACCACGCGCACGGCTCTGATCATCACTGAGCTTCTTAAACTCTTCTTGCTTCAGTTCCGTTTCTTCCTTGCTGCGTAAGTATTTAAGATTGTCTTTCTCAAAGCGCAATTGCTTCGCATCCTGATAACGGCCAGCCAGTTCATCAGCAATCTTACTTCGCTCAACTTCTGCATTTCTCTGTTCTTCATAGATAACCGTATAGATTTGGCGTCCACGTAATTCCGTTTCTTGAACTACGTTTTCTGCTTCCACGCCTAGTTTTACCAGCTCATAAAGTGGTGCAGCCATACTAAGAAACTCTGTATAGACCTGCTCCCGCTGTTCAAGCATCGGCAAGCGCTGAGCCACTGTTGCTGTATCGATAAACATCCGCTGCAGCGTATTGTCGTCTTCCTTTAATCCTTCATTCAGACTAGATCCGATTTCAGGAATAATCAGCTTTTCGAACAAGTTATGATTGGTGAAGGCATCATTCTTTTTAAAATAACCTTTGATACCGCCCTCTTCACCATTGATCCGCCGCATATTACGCCACTCGGCGATATGGATATCCCGGGTAGCCAGGAAGTCATAATATCTTTTCAAATCCGAGCTATGGCTGCCAAAAGGTACAATCTCTCCCCGCCGATCGCGCACAAATTGCTGGATCGTTTCAAAACTCGTAGGTTCAGCAGTCACTTCGTCAAATAACGGCAACGTTGATAGCGTAAGTTCAGCCGCTTCACCGTAATCTGTAAGTGCGTACAGCAAGTAATCCACTTTGATATCCTGCTGATCAAGCGAATTATGTGCCGTCATAGCGATTCCCGTGGTCATATACTCATTGCGCTCATTGTTGTCGAGATGCCATTCGATAGCTACGTGAAAAGTGTACGGTTTAAGTTGTTTTTTATGATTATGAAAAAAAGCTTCAACCTGGTTCTCACTGTCTTTGCCCCATGGTGTTTTGGGCATCAATAGCTGGAAAATGGATTGCAGCAGTACGCCCTTTCCACCGCCATTCATGAGTGTAATAAGCGTATTAGCGGGTCCCTCTTCGTTGCAGAGATCCAAAATCATGTCGTCGTATTTCTTGAGCATCTTCTCGTATTTAAGTCCTGTAATTCGTATGCGTTCAATCCGCGGCATAGGTAGCACCGTCTTTCTCAGCTAAAGTTCTTCCAATGAGGCTCTTTAATTCCTGGTATCGATCGACATCATGATATAAATAACGCATTCTCTCATAAAGCTCTTCCCGAGGAAAGATACGCTTCTCTGTCTCAGAGATGAATACGAGCTTCTCCTCTTCCAGAAGTTTCATGCCTTCATGGATCAGTCCAATTCGTGAGCCTGCGCCTCTGGTCAGAAGATCGCTTTCTTCCTGACTTTTAGTCTGCATGTAGAGACTGGTCCATACCTTAGACATCGCTTGGATATCAAGCTGCCACTGCTGGCTGAATCGTCCATCCTCATCCATCTGAATCCAGGTCTGAAAGAGCGAGGACACCTGATCAGCAATTTGAATATAGGACATACTGTCCTGCCCCGACTTAAAATGAGTCTCATCCTGATCCATTTCGGCCAGAAAAACCAGAATAATAATATTGATAATATGTAAGTGTGTTTTACGCTCAACACGTGAATATTTGTTCTTTAACTGGGTGAAGTTGGTCGCAAACACTGATCCCAGCGGATTAACTAGCAGATGGAGACGGTGCCCGGAATTCATCACCCGACAGCCCCCTTCTTTAGCAACGTACTGAAGTGCATCATAAGTTCCTGCATCCTGTAGGCATTCTGCCGCTGCAGGGTCATCGAGAGGAATTACTTTTTTACGGAGCAATTCAAAAAATAGCCGCGAAGCTTGCTGTACCTGTTCTAATGTATAACTCATGTTAGTAACTTCTCACCTCTCCACGATCGTAATCATATATGGACTCATATCCAGACCAGAACACCGTACCCTTGAGGCTGGTTCTGGAGCAATGCTCGTCCGCAGCGTTTTGCCGCGTAAACTCTCCAACAGAAGATCTTCTGCAAGTACATATTGGATTAGCTGTTGGCATTCATCAGAAACGCCGCTACCACCTTCTGATGCCTGTTCCTGCACTAAAATATCTGTATGAAAAAACTGCACCCACAGATCAACAGCATCCGGTGTGTTTGCCCACCCTGTTAGTTCTTCGGCGGAAAAAGCGTCAGCAGTAAAGGTAAAGCTTCCCTGCTTAGCCAAGGCAGCAAAAACTGGCTTCCACAGCTCTACTACTTTTGCCCATGGAATACCTTTAGGAATATATTGAACAGGCTCTGTGTCCACCTCATCTTCGAAATCATCCATTACTAAGTCGGGGATAAACCCTACCTCTTGTTCCTCCCAAGCCCAAGGAAGCGGATAAACGAAGTCCTGATTCGGAGCGAATAATCCGCTGAGCAGCAGTTCAAGACTGTCACCGCTTGGCAGGCCCTCTTCTTTCACCCATTCCTCCCATACGTGAGTACGAAAGTTAAACCCGGCTGCTCCCCAGAATAATTCAGGGAAGTTCAACCTTAAATTGGTCTCCATCTCAAAAATATTCAACACTACCTCAGCCAGCTCATCGTGTACACGCCTAGAAAGCTCGACTCGTTCAGAGAGAATACGGATCTCATTGAAGTCGATAACGTCTTTCTCATCATTGGCCAGCCGGGCCAGAGAACGGTGAATACTGTCAAAATGTTTGCGTTCCTCCTCGAACTGATGATGAATCTCTTCGAGTCGCTGATGCCGAGCCACTCCGAATTCACTAAAAATATGCTTCGGATTGCGGCGTAACGCATTGCGGTATTCTTGCTGTTGCTGGGTCATCTTACGGACACGGGAGATCAGTTCATTAACATCCTGAAGAGCCCGAGTTACGCGCCCATGCTTAATATGCATTTGAATCTCGAGCAGTTTGATGCTGATCTGAAATTCATCAATAATCTCATGGCTCATAAAAATGAGCTCCATTGCATATTCGGAGAGACGATAGATGGTTCTGCCGTTCTCTTCCCAACTGCTGCGAGTCGCATCCTCGTCCACCGTGAAATACTTATATTTCTGCACGGACATTTGCCGGGTCACATCATCATAGAAAAAGGATTCGAAATCCCCACCATTCCCACTCCATAATAAACCGTCCACGAGACGCTCTACGGATTCGGTAGTCCCAAGATTGGCGATATTAAAACGTTCCAGCGCAGTCCAAGTAAGCTCAATAATATCCTCTTTGGATCTTCTCTCATTCGATTCTAGCTCCAGATAATAGACTTGCAGCAGAACGCTTAAAGACACCATTTCTTTGTAAGGTTGGATTTCGCCAAGGTTCATGCCAGCCCCCAAATTCCACAGGGGATTCAATCGTTTGTTTCGTTCGCCAAAATCCGACCAATTCATCTTTCTGCTAACCTCGCCATCACTTCATAATTTAAAATTTCCTGCGGAACTCTCCGGTCCTCTTTTTCCTGTACGGACAACGCCATACTTGTTCTCGATCACCCTCACTAAAAGAAATAAAACCCCTATACATCCTGTATAGGGTTTGAAACACGGGAATATATGTTTCTATTATAACAATCCTTCAAAGGTTATGCTATTTTTGTTAAACAAATAATAGATTCTAGCCGGATGGCAAAAGATCACAGAATTACAGGGAGAAATTCCCTGATTTTTCTGTTGAAGCTTCATTAACCCTTATAGACTAAGCAAAAAAAAAGGCTGTCCCAAAAGCCATGAATTGGCTGAATGGGACTGCCCTTTTTTATTAACTACTCGGCAACTCCTGGCGTAAACGCCATACAATACTGCTCAAGTGTGCTATTAGGTAGAGGAATGACCTTAACCGTACGGAACTGATAATGCTCATAAATGGGCAAATTGCTCGGTGTCTGTGTCTCTAACGTACATAACGTATTGCTCATACGACATTCCGCGAGTAGCGGTGTCATGATTTTTGATACATATCCTTGACCTCGATATTGATCCTGCACTGCAAGCATATCCAAATGTTTAACCTTCTGATCCCCAAACATTGATAACCACAAGGAACTCATACTACGCAAAATAGATAAACCACGTATAAATCCTCGTACCCCAATGATTCGGCAGATCGGTAATGACTTAATTATCGCAAAAACAATCTGTTTCATATACCTGACGTTCGAAATCACTGTCCCTGTCTGACGCTCCGAATCGAACACTAAAGCCACTGCTTCAAAGTTAGTAGAAGTCGTTAGTAAATCCGAATATGGATACAACATCTCAATGTAACGAAGAAAAAAAATATTCAACACGCGTAATCGGGTTGATTCATCAGGCAAGATATACTGATATAACGGATCATTTTGGGCAAATGCTTCGGCCAGAACACTGGCTGCTCTTGGAATATCATGCTGCTGAATTTTTAGTAATGTACTACAAATAGTTCCACCTCATTTAATAGTCTTATGAATTAGTATAACTCGTCCAATTGAATATGGCACGATGGTTCTATTGTCATTTCTTTATTGAATACGATATGATTGAAAAGATTACAAAAATACTGGGAGGTAAAATGGAAGATATTATACTGTGGCTTAAATACTTGTTTCTAGGGTTTGTTCAAGGGGCAACTGAGCCAATCCCCGTCTCTTCGAGCGGCCATTTGATCATCGCACAGAAATTGCTAGGCTTAAAACAAAATGGGCTATCATTTGAAATCTTAACAAATACGGCTTCACTAATTGCGATTTGTTTTATTTTCCGCAAAGATATCGGAAGATTGATCACTGGATTCGTTCAATTTATTCTGACCCGCAAAGAGGAATATAAGTCGGATTTCCTGTTCTCTTTGTACATCATCATCGGTACCTTGCCTGCGGTAATTGTTGCCTTACTCTTCAAGGATCAGATTGAGGATATCTTCTCGTCGGTTCATACCGTATCCATCGCATTGCTTGTTACAGGCGTAGCTTTATGGTTGATCCGTAACCTTCGCGGCCGTAAACAAGATGGTGACTTAAAAGCGAAGGATGCTGTTATAGTCGGACTTGCCCAAGCAGTCGCCCTTATTCCTGGGATAAGCCGCTCTGGTGCAACTGTCATCTCTTCCATCGCTGTGGGAATGAAGCAAGAAACTGCTTTACGCTTTTCTTTTATGCTTTATATTCCTGTCAGTTTGGGCGGACTCGTTATGGGCGCATCTGATATTGCCCACGATCCTAACCGCTCGCAGCTAGCAATTCCATACTTGATTGCATTTATTACTACACTTATCGTTACTTATTTCTCCATGCGCTGGTTTATGGGGATTATGGCTAAAGGTAATTTGAAGTATTTCTCTTATTACTGCTTCTTAGCTGGGATACTTCTCCTCATCTTTATGTAAGACATAATTTCAATTAAAAAACCTCATGACAATCTCTGAGATCACAGAGAGAGCATGAGGTTTTTTCATATTATTTCAACATGGCTATTACTTCATCGCTCGACCGGATCTTACCTATGCGAGGGAAGATAGTTTTGCATACATAATCATGCTCTTCTTTAGCCATGGCGGTCATAGCGTCTTCTACAAAAACTTGATGATAACCAAGCTGATAAGCTTCTCTAGCAGTAGTATCCACACCAATCGAGGTAGAAATACCACATAATACGATCGTGTCTATTCCGCGGCGTCGTAACTGCAAATCAAGATCTGTACCGAAAAATGCCCCCCACTGCCGTTTGGTAATCAGATGTGCATTTTTGATATTCGCTAATTCTGGTACGATGTTGTCCCAACCTTCTTGATAGATCACGGAGTTCATTTTCAAATCAGATTTAGGTTTAAGCATATCTTGCCCATCTAGCCATGATACCCTCACCAGAACAACAAATCCTCCTTTCTCCGTAAAGGATTGGGCTAATTTGCTGGCATTCTCAACCACCTGAGTACTTGTATGCGGGCCTTGCTTTGGACTGTGGACAATTCCTTGCTGCAAATCGATCACGACTAGCGCCGTTTTACTTGCCTCAATACTTTCAGATGCTAAGCTTGTTAATTCTTCCATTGTCTTCTCTCCGATTACTATCAATTTTTGTATACTACAATTGCCCTATATTACCCAATAGGTGTCCCATTAGGTAATTTAATATCTGGCTTCAAAAGGACTACATCCCCTTTATCCGGTATTCCTCCAAGAACTAATACTTCTGATTGGAAACCCGCAATATTTCGAGCAGGAAAGTTAACTACCCCAATGATTTGTTGCCCTACAATCTCTTCAGCCTTATATCGTTTAGTAATCTGTGCACTTGATGTTTTGCTTCCGATATCTGGTCCAAAATCAATTTGGAGTTTAATCGCAGGTATTTTTGCTTTTGCAAAAAACTCCGCTTTAATAATTGTTCCAACACGAACATCAAGTTTCAAAAAATCATCAATAGTTACCATTTGCCATCCCCCTATTTAGCTAAAACATTCATTTTCCAACTACTCATTTACTTATTTTGATTGTTGTACTTTAAAGATTTCGACCAAAAATAGTTGGAATTATTGCAAGGAGCAAAAAATAGATCCAATCTGATGAAGCATAATTAATTAATGAGACATTATTATCAAATTGTACACGAGCATAACAGTACCACCAATAAAAAAGACGAAAATGCTGTATATACGTGCATTGATTGTGCCGCTTACTTTTTGCCCGGCCAACAGATAGACTGAAGCGAAGAATGTGCCAATTAACGATAAACCATCGCCGATTAGTGCCTCTTTCGAAACCCATATGTCTCCCCATGCAATAACAACCGAACCTAAAAGAGCAACAATCAGGCAAAAAACGGTTAGCAGGTTAACATGTTCTTTGAATAAAAAGTAAGACCCCATCATAACAAATAGCGGCTGTAACGATAAGATCACCATGGAGCTTGCAACTGAAGTATAGACCAATGATTCCATCCAAAATAAAAAGTGTAACCCCAATCTTTTTTATTCATCTCAGTAGAACGAGGCATTTTCCCAGATGTAAAACAGAGCATGATCATTACAGAAATAAACAATCTATACATCCCAGCCACTGAAGTAGGTGTATCTGAAAGTTTAATCATGATTGAAGAGATAGAAACGGATGAAATAGTATAGACGGTTTATTTGAACTAACCATAGATCCTCCAAAATGTGTGACAATCCCTGTGCACAGAATTGTATGATAAGTCTAGGCTGGATATAATAATATCACCGCCAGGGTCAATATTGTGCAACTATATCTTTAATTTATATTGAAATATCGTCAAATAAGGAGAATAAGCACTTTGAAAAAGCAATTACACGAAGCCATTCAATTTCCTGATGATGCATTTCCATACATCATGTACATTCATACCAATTATGAATCTATTCCAAATGGCAGAGGTGTTCACGATCTACATTGGCACCAAGAACTGCAAATTACTTTAGTGACCAAAGGGAAACTAACCATACAAGTAAACGGACTCAACTATGATTTAGAAACAGGTCAGGCCATATTTATTAATAAGAGCGTACTTCATATTGTTACGTACCTTAGCCAAGAGGGTGAATATGTTAGTTTTAACTTCCCAGAGAAGTTACTTGCTTTTTATTCTGATAGTGCAATGGAAAAAAAGTATGTACTTCCGTATACCAATTCATTCTTGTTAAGTTTAGAAATCAAAGGGGATAAGGATTGGCATAATCAAATCCTACAAATTCTTTGGGATATGAAAAAAGAATTTGAATCGAAAAAAAAATGGGGATGGGAGTACGAAGTTTCTATCAAAACTGTCCAGTTATGGTTAATCCTTATATCAAATTTTTCTCTATCCTCTGAGGAATCGTCTAAATATAACAGACTCCAGCAAGAGAGACTACAATTAATGCTTAGTTTTATTCACAAAAACTATTTTAATAATTTGACATTGAAGGAAATAGCAGATATAGCACATTTAAGTGTATCGGAGTGTACTCGAGGTTTTAAAAAAAGCATCCATATGACTCCGTATTTCTACTTAATTAAATATCGCATTAAAAAAAGCTGTGATTTGTTAATAGCAACTGACTACACGATAACTGAAATCGCACAGCGAGTTGGTTTCAATAACGCCAATCACTTTATTCAGTCTTTTAAAAAACACTTAAATATAACTCCAAAGGAGTTCAGAAAAATTAGAAATGAATGAACTTATAAAACGATATCCTACTATTTTCCAATAAAGTTACGTTTATATCTCCAACCTTTTCATCCTGCACGAATTAGTGTTCAATTCTCCTATATGATAAACTTGCAAGAAGTTATCTGCTATTTATCTATTAATAAAGGAGCGGAAAAATGATATGGGCAAAAAGAAAAAAACATTACCCGCCAATTTTGCCGAGCTGGTTAAAACGAATGATATATCTGTTTTAAAAGAGGTATTTGAGCTATGCGAATGGGATGCCCGTGGGGGTTACAGCAAAGGTACCGCCCTCAGCTTCCGGCAAATACCGGATGAAATGGTTTCCTGGCTTGTGGAGCAGGGTGCTGACATCAACGCTGCCGACAACTATAAGCGTACCCCTCTTCATGCTCAGGCTGCAACCTGGTCCGGAAATGTCCCCTTACTCCTTGAGCTAGGTGCAGATATGGAAGCTCTGGATTACCAGAATGAGACACCGCTGCACTCAGCAGCAGCTTCTTACAAAACAAAAGTAGTTCGGGATCTGGTGGAACGCGGTGCAAATGTCCATGCAGAAAATAAGCGAAAAAACACACCTCTCGCCAAAGGATTATTACAATGCCGGAATATCGATATAGTTCACATGGCAGAAATCTCGCGAATTATGCTGGATGCAGGTGCAGCAATTACGCCGGAGATGAAGGAATCCGTGCGGCGTATCGGCAAGGATTTTGAATTCGTCAGAACAAATTACAATAAAGATCGACTGGATGAAACTGCAAATGCTCTCCTGGAGCTGTACCGGCAATTTGATGTTGAGCCTATAGCGAAACTGGAGAGACATGACGGAATTTCTCCCATCAAGGTAACGGCAGACGCATGGCCCGCACAGCACCAAGAGCTGTGGGATTTTCTTGTCCCTGCTTCAGGACATGCGACAACGGTGCAGGGTGAGGTTATCCGCATCACAGGGCGGGTGTCTCATGAAATCCTTAATAATGGCGGAGGAAACTGGGATGCCGATTACCGTAAAATGCTGGATGCACTGATACGGCATTTTAGCACGGGCACGCCTTTAACGCCCGCCCTTCTTCAAGAGGCAGCTGCACTCGCCAAGCGGTTCCGCAACATTGCTGGCAATGAGCAGCCAGCCAGATTATGCGAGCTGGCGGTGCAATGGGTACTTGCCAATCCTCAGCCCATTTCTATGACACAACCCGATTATTCCCGTTAAGTCTATCCTGAATCCTTAACGTTGTCTATTATTTAACTAAAGAAAACACAGAAACGCCCCGAAGAAAAAAACTTCGGGGCGTCGATTTACATAATTCTAGATCCAACAAGTTTTAAGGATAATGACGAGAAGAATGTAAAGCACAAGAATCGTACCCGTTGATGTCCAAGGATTAATACAAACTGGAGCCTTTTTTTGTTCTTGAACGCCCCCAACACAGTTATACCCCATTTAAATCCCTCCCTAATTATTTTTTTTTTAATTTCACAACAGCATATGACTATGTATCATCAAATGATTGGGCATTAAACAACTTTGTCGCTTGTATCTAAGCCTATGATTTTATTCATTTTCTTTAACTTGACAAGCATCCATAACTTTATGCTAATATAGACAAATCAATAACGTTGATATATCATCTATTCTTCAATTAGGAGAGATCATATGGATTCAAGAGAACCTTTAGGTTTGGTCATTCGAGATTTGCATTTAGAAATAGCAAATTATTTAACAAAGTTACTTGCTCCTTTTCGACTTGCACCTGAACAGCATCTACTTATGGCTCTGATGCTTGAGAAAGAAGGTCTATCTCAGAATGAGATTGCTGCTAATCTTGGTAAGGACAAAGCCAGTGTTGCCCGAATGATCGCCAGCTTAGAGAGCAAAGGTTACATACGCAAAGTAACAAGTGCGCAAGATCGCCGAGCGGTAAATGTATATGTAACAGAAGAAGGACGGAAATTAGAGAATACTATAAATGAGGTGACGGTCAATTTAAACGAAATTATCGAGTCAGGATTATCTGCTTCAGATTACTCAACGTTAAAGACTTTGCTAACACATGTGCTGAATAATGTAAGAGATGCTTGAAGCATTTCTCTCCCCCTTATAGTTGATATATCATCTATCCAGTAAAAATAGTCCGAATCAAAATTCTGAAAAGAGGTTCATCATTATTATGGAATCATCATCAACTGTTCAAGTTAAACGTCCAGCCCTCATGGCCTTCTCGCTTATGTTAGGTGCATTCGTCGGGCTATTTAGTGAAACCGCCTTAAACATGGCTTTTACAAATTTAATGGATGAATTTTCAATCAACGCCTCAACGGTTCAGTGGCTAACCACAGGATATTTACTTGTATTAGGTATCCTCGTTCCAATATCCGCCCTATTAATGCAATGGTTTACCACTAGACAATTATTCACCGCTTCCTTGCTATTTTCTATTATCGGTACTTTAATTGCTGCCCTCTCCCCTAATTTCAGCTTATTATTAATTGCACGATTAGTGCAAGCCTTAGGGACAGGGTTATTGCTTCCATTAATGACCAATATTATTCTTATTATTTTCCCTGCACATAAACGCGGAACTGTCATGGGAATGATGGGGCTCGTTATTATGTGTGCACCAGCCCTTGGCCCTACTCTATCTGGTTTAATTGTAGATCATTTTGGCTGGGAGTATATCTTTTGGATAAGCTTGCCTTTATTGTTATTTACATTAGGTTTCGGATTAACATTCATCAAAAATGTAGCCAACATCACAAAACCTAAAATAGATATTTTATCCATCTTGCTTTCTACTCTTGGATTTGGTGGAATCGTCTTTGGTTTTAGTAACCTTGCTGATCATTCTTTGAGTGAAATCATTGTTTTGCTGCCTCTTATTATTGGTTTCATCAGCTTAATCTTGTTTGTATTACGGCAATTTAAATTGGAAACCCCAATGCTGAACTTACGGGTATTTAAATATCCCATGTTTACGATAGGTCTTATAATGCTCTTTTTAGGAATGATGATCATTTTATCTTCTGCAATTTTATTACCTTTATATTTAAAAGGAGGTTTATTGTTATCGGCCACAATAGCTGGTACTCTACTTCTTCCAGGCAGTGTTATTAACGGGGCTATGGCTCCAGTTACGGGTAGAGTATTCGATAAATACGGTCCGAAATTATTGCTGCCGCTTGGATTTTTTATCGCAACCATTGCTGGTTTTCTATTTACAAGAAACTCTACTGAAACCAGTAGCCTAACCTTTATATTAATACACTGCGCAATGTTTATCGGATTAGCAATGGTCATTATGCCCGCTCAAACCAATGGGTTAAATCAATTACCTGTGAAATACTATCCGGATGGGGCTGCTGTTATGAGTACACTTCAGCAAATTGCAGGTGCTCTTGGTACAACGTTCGCTGTTACGCTAATGTCTAGCGGACAAACACGATTCGCAAACACACATCCAACCGCTGCACAGCCTGAAATATTAACCGCTGGAATTACACATGCTTACTTATTTATCGCAGTAATTGCAGGTATTGGATTGATTATATCGTTATTTGTGAAGCGTATTCGAGTGTATTGATTTGTATGTTAAAAAGACAGTGGGCATGAACTGCCCGCTGTCTTTTTTTTTTAGTATAACCCTAAGGCTTTAACTCATATGTTTTTCATAAAAAACTAATGTTAAGTTGTCATTTATTTTTTTGGTTTCCCCCGTGCTTCTATACCCTAACTTTTCATATAAATAGCAATTCCTTTGCTCTTGTATAATGCTATCCAGCTCCCATTTCTTTGATGCTGACCCGATAAGTTTTATTATCCTTTTTAACGATGCGGACACCGCCCACCGCAATATCAAAATACTTAATTATATAATAATCTGCAAAAGACTGATTAATTCGATCCCTGATTTGTTCCACAGTTTCATTGGCTGGGCTGGTTTCATAATCTTTATATTTCTCCAGCAATGGCATAAAGGCTTTAACTTGCATTTCGTGAATAAACGCTGCGTCGCTCGCGTCTGCTTTACATAAAGAAATCTCCATAAAGTTATACCCCTCCGAAAGTTAGTAAATATATAAGCTGTCAGATATTCTTTTTATCCTCCGGTTTAGAAGAATCTCTAAAAGAGCCCAAAATCCCCGTAAACAGTCCAATTAATCCAATAAAAACACCTATCCCCTGACCACCCTCATAGGCTAATATCACAACTACTCCAAACAATGTAATGTGAAGACCAAAAAGCTGAGTTTGTAGGACACTAGGCCGGATAAAATCTAATAATGCTCCTGCGTGAAACATTACAACAACTAGCACAATTAGAGCGGTTAAGATCCATAATCCTAAACTAATCATCCTTACCTCCATTAAGATTTATTATTCACTAGGCACTCCTGATTTGAAAAAAGACACTTGAGCCTCCCGGCTCCAGCGTCTCATCTTGTTGATTTATGGTCTGTTTTTGGGAAGGATATAGAGCGTTCCGTCTTCTTTATATTCAGCATAGGCAATATCCTCAATGCAATTATAGCCCTGCTCTCTGACGCGTTCCTGAATCTGCTCCTTGTTCATCGATCTGCCCCGCATGGACTCTTCCAGTACCCTGCCTTTATCAATAACTGTTATGGAAAAAGCAGAAGACTGCTCAGCTTCAGACTTGCGCATAACCGATAGAGAGCCGTTCGTTTCAAGCAGAGCATACCGTACTTCACTTAGGGAAAAGATATTTTGTTGCCTCAGCATGAACAATAGTTGGGTATACTCAATATCGTATTTCTCCAACAAATCCTGATTCACTTTGCCATCGTCAATTAGCAGCACTGTCCGGCCTTCCGCCATGTTCCCGAATTTCACAAAATGGGTGGTCACCTTTTCGAACAAATAAGATAATGCGGTCCAAATAAAAAGAGCAAACAGCAGATGCCAGATCTTCACCTCATCATCATATATCGTATTGCCGACAATTTCACTTAAAATCAATGAAGACAGAAAATCGAGTGGTGTCAATTGACTAAGCGTCTTGCGGCCGGTAATAAAGGTAATGATCCACAAACCAAAAAAGCTGATGACCAATTTGACGCCTATAGTTACAAATATCTCCATTGCTGCACCTCCAGATGGGACTCGCACAGGCTCGTTGCCCTTTTTACACGAAATCCATTCATGAAAGGTATTACACTCTCCTAGTGGGGTATAAACA
The DNA here is from genome assembly GCF_038002705.1 of Paenibacillus sp. FSL H7-0716. Lineage (NCBI taxonomy): Bacteria > Bacillati > Bacillota > Bacilli > Caryophanales > Paenibacillaceae > Paenibacillus > Paenibacillus sp. FSL H7-0716. The sequence continues at coordinate 131,186 of NZ_JBBODA010000008.1, read as the reverse complement.
GCAAAAGATACTCTCTGCAATTGCCGTTATGTTGGGATAGTTATAAGGAACGTTGTCCCTTTGCCTTTTTCACTATCGACTTCAATAGTTCCTTTCACTTTATCGACGGTACTATAGACCATAAGCATACCCAACCCCGTTCCTTCTGCTTTAGTCGAATAATACGGTTTACCGAGTCGCGATATTTCATCTTTAGTCATGCCGACTCCGTTATCTTTGATACTGATCATAATATTCTGTTTTTTCTCAAATATATCGATAAATAGCGTTCCGCCATCGGTTTCCTTCATCGCTTCTATACCGTTTTTATATAAATTAATAAGACACTGCTGAATCTGGTTCCGGTCATAGTTTTTATTTAACGAATTATTAAAACTAAATTGGACATCTACTTTGTGCATAGTGGCATAAGGCATTATGATATTTTTAGTATATTCTGATTCTGCCTTCATATTGGAGTAAACCATGTTTTCAGATTGTGGCTTGGCAAAGGAGAGATAATCACTTACAATTTTTTCTGCTCGCTGTAGCTCTTGTAGAGATAACTCTACAAATCCCTTTTCCTCTGGCGTCATCGATTTAGATTTATTTAATAGCTGCAAAAAACCACTAGTCACTGTAAGTGGATTTCTGATTTCATGGGATACACTTGCCGCTAGCTCGCTGACGACATTTAATCTTTCCGATTGGACAATCCGTTCCCGATTTTTAATATTGGAGATAATTTTCTCAATCAAAATCATAATGACACTCATCACCCCAACATGAGTTGTCAACGCATTTAATGAAAGAATCCAAAATTGCCTGTCTAAGGAATCCTGAACAAAACCTAAAATTAACAGATAAACCCCCATAATTAGCAAAGCAATCAGACTTGCCGCAATCACACGGCCCTTCGAGGGTAATTTTAAAAATCTATTTTTATATAACGGCACCAAAATCAGAATCGCTGTCGCAAATAGAAACGAATAAAATACGCCACCTCCACCCACATAGAATCTGTAAGCATTCAAAATAATATATAGAGGAAGAACGTTCCTATATCCTCCAAACAGTGCCACAATTATAAACGGAATGTACCTTAAATCAAAAATATAGCCAATTTCAAGTCTGATAGGTTTTGCAATACAGAGACTCATGGTCACTGCTGACATAAAAACGAGAATCAATCTATTGTAGGAATAGGCCCGATTCTCAAAGAATATTAGAAATGTTAATACTGGAAAAAGCAAAAACAAAAAATTCAAAAGTAGGGTTTCAAACAAGAGATGACTTCCTTTCAGCCTTTTGCTGCGTAAATGAATATATTCAAGGTTATATTAAGAGTTTTAGATCATTACCTAAGCTAACATTATAAGTCACAGTATTGACTATACACTATGTATTTCTCAACCATTTTTCAAATAATCCCAAAAAATCATACTATAGAACCACAATTAGCAAAAAAATACAGACATCTGAAGTCTGTTTGGGGTCATCAATTTTCGTATTCCTGAATATCTATTTTTTAAACTGTACCTTCGTAGTTTTTATGGCTGGAAATGAATCATTGAATTTGTTTTACACAGAAAACAGCCATCCCCTCAGGATGGCCGGTTTTTATTTCACTAAAAATCCGCTAACTGTGATTTGGAGCGGAGCCAAACTAACCTCGCTCGGATCTCCACTTTTGATAATAGCAATGGAGGCAGCTATAAGCAATATTTTCCGGAGAATAAATAAGTACTACAGCCTAAAAACAATTCGATTTCCTGTCTCATTGTTCTTGAAGGGTTTACCATATTCCCTGAACTCTAATATAACACCTGAAGGATCGTCAGAAAGCGGTGGAGAAATTACGTAATTATAACAAGCTTGTCCGGTTGAACTTCCGCCATTCGTCATTCGACTATCATATTCTTCTCCAATAAACAGCTCGAAAAAGCTATGGCTATGAGAATTTGCTGGAAGCTCAGTTGTCATGTCCCAATCTATATTAAGGGTGACCACACTAGCATTACTGTATTGGCGTATAGAGGTCAGTGTATAAAAAAACTCATCTTTCTCAATTGATTTAAGAACTGCAATATGTTTTCTAAAATCAATTGGCTCAACCATCGGCTTAAAATGCTCTTCACTTAGCAGCGTCCCAAATACCGCTTTCAAAAAATCCTCATAGAGCTCATAATTTTCTGCCCATTTAGAGATAGATTCAAACGGTGGGAATCCTGGATTATTATTCGAGATTTCCTTTCGTTGCTTGATCAATGCACATATTTGCTCGTCGATATCCTTAATTTGCAGATCGTAATGTTCGGTTGGTCGTACAAACGGCATCCTTTTCATTTTGAACCTCCTTTTTGCACAAATGCAAAAGAAATCTCAGCTTCACATACTAGCTCACTATTTACTGTTGCGGTGCCTTTGCCTTTTACAATCTCACCTTTCATCCGATTGACTTCGAATTTGAGAAGAAGCTGATCCCCAGGTGTTACTTGGCGCTTAAAACGGGCATTATCAATGCCAACTAATAACCCTATCTTGCCCCTCAGCTTCTCGTTTTTGCACATTGTGATTCCGCCTACCTGGGCTAATGCCTCCACAATTAAAACACCCGGCATAACAGGATGCTCAGGAAAATGGCCGCTAAAAAACGGTTCATTAATGGATACATTTTTAATACCTACTGCTCTTTTGTTCTCCTCCAACTCTATAATTCTGTCCACTAAAATAAACGGATACCGATGAGGAATAAGTTCTACAATCTGCTGTATATTTAGCATAATTCCCGTCTTAGCCTCCTAAAATACTTTTTGGGTAATTTTAACATTAGAAGTGATTTTGTACTACTCAAAAATACCCAAGTAACTGACCTATAACATTACTTCTGTAGACCTTAAAAAACAATGGCAGCCCTGGACTAGTAAATAAAGTCCACGACTGCCGCTTTTTATTGATCTACTGTATCCTGGCTTAAGATTGATTCAACTCAATTAACAAACACCTGCGTCTTTCTCCCTGCTTCAATTCGTTCAGTGAAATTTCCGCCAGTGTATTCTTCTATTACCTTTTTCCAAAAGCGTTGTGCGGGCTCGTTATTATCTATTTGGTAAATACTCTCTTTCAACTTTACAAATTTTCACTTTGTAATTTAGGTACCATTCTTTCTTACCTTTCTCCTGAGCAACTTTGTGAGATTGATGTTGTTTCCAGTTACTAATCGCCTCCAAGCTCTCCCAATAAGAAATCGTAATACCCGCTCCTGAAGAATCCCTGACACTTTCCACTCCTAAAAACCCAGGTTGCCCGGACGCAAGCTGCTCCATTTTTTCAGCCATAATGTTATATCCGTTATCCCCCTCCGTACGTTGACTTGAAAATATGACTGCATAATAAGATCCGTTTGATTCATGAACCATTCCGCTCAAACTCCCCTTTAATCGTAGATGTTTTTATATAAAACAGATTATACTATTATAATTAAGATAAAAATAATGAATATTAATTATTAGTTTAATGAATTTTTTTCATACATTATTGAGGAGAGAAATATATGAATCTTTTAAAATATCAGATTTTCAGTAAGGTAGTTGAGATCGGCAGCATTACCAAAACAGGAGAGATTTTAAATTTAACACAATCAGCCATCAGTCATGCGCTTTCTAGCTTAGAAGCTGAATTCGGACTATGTCTTCTAATAAGAAACAGATCGGGTATCCGGTTAACCAACGATGGCGAACGTTTAATCCCACATATCAGAGAAATCCTCCAACTTAATGAAAAACTCAATCAAGAAGTAGCTGCATTAAAGGGTGTCGAAATCGGCACTGTAAAAATAGGCACTTTCTCTAGTGTATCGATCCAATGGATGCCCCAAATCATTAAACAATTTCAAAATCAGTTTCCACATATTGAAATAAAACTACTTGATGGTAACTACTCTGAAATAGAAGAATGGATTGCTGATGGAACTGCTGACTTGGGATTTGTTAATCTGCCTACTCGAGATGCTTTTCATGTGGTCCCTCTTCAAAAAGATAGGATGGTCTGCATTATGTGGCAGAATCACCCACTCGAGCGCCAATCAACCATCCGCCTTGAGCAATTGATTGATGAACCTTTTATCATGCCCATTGCGGGTTGTGACACCGATGTAAAGCGAATTTTCTCGCAAAATAAACTCACGCCCACGATCAAATATGAATTAGAAGATGATCATGCCATAATCGCCATGGTAAAAAATGGTTTAGGGTTAAGTATTCTCCCCGAAATGATTTTGTCACATCTCCCCGACAATGTATGTTATCGCCCATTGGAAGGCGAGTATTATCGTTCTATTGGTATTGCAGCTGCCTCCATTAAAAATGCCTCTCCAGCGGCAAAAAAACTAATTGAATTCATAACACATTGGATCACCCAACGTGCCCAGCCCTCCGCATTACCGTGATTTATGATATGGCTCAACGCGCTGTCTGTAACGGCAAGCTTTAAGGCTATCCTTCGCAGAGTAGTCCCTTTTTTGATCCAGCATTAACGTTAGCGTCAGGGGAAACGATTCTTCACTATGTATCTTTTGCGTAATTCACAACTCCAGGGACACGATAATTTGTACAACATAGAGAACAGCCTGCTGGCTGTTCTCTATCGCTGTCTGCCTTAGAAGCACGTGAACGAGCTAATCCGATTCAAATCAATGCCGAAGTACGACCAGAAAAAACCGTTCCATCTGAACCCTGCAATAGAATTACGTCCGACGAATACCGGAAAGAACCAGAATTGCTCGCCGTTGTTCAGCCAAATGTATGTGTTGCGGAACAGGCAACGTCTGATCCCGCCGGGATCAATGGCAAATGTGGTGGATGACATTTGCGGCACGAATTGCGGTGGAGGAGCCGTCGGCGCTTGAACGCCTCCCGGTGCACCCCCCGGAAATTGTCCGGGGGTTCCACCCGGAAACCCTGGTCCCCCTGGTCCTCCTGGTCCTCCCGGCACGCCAGGTCCGCCAGGTCCGCCAGGTCCGCCAGGACCGCCTGGGAATCCTGGAAATCCCCCGCCAGCTCCCGGTGTTGGAAAAAATCCCATATGTGATCGCTCCTTTCAATGAGTAGGCATAATCATCATATGCATTCGCGGAGAGAGCGCTTGGGCGCAATAGGCGTTTTTCTAAAAAATGAAAATCAACAATAAGATCTAACATAGGCACTATCAGAAACCTAACTTGCCTCTACTTATGGTACGTTCAGCGCATCATAAATAAACTGACCAATTACACTCAGCTTAACTTTAATATTCAGTCTTCACTGATGTGATGTAGATGCCTGGTCAGCCTTCACACAATCAATAGCGACAACAAACGCAATCATGAGCGTTTCCATCTCATCATTCAATATTTGAACCTTATAGCTATCACCCCAAGTGAACCACTCTTTGTTCACTTTACCGATGACTACACCACGCTGTAAAACCTGAAAATCCATGTCCCACCAGTTACCATGTACCTCAATGTCAGCCGCATCAATCGTATAACGTGCTTTAAAGAAAGAAAACTCCTTCTTAATCGTCAACACCTCTCGACCATCTACTTCTACAAAAAACTTTGGTAAAAAACTGAACACTTTTTTCGTTATAAGTGCAACTTCATCTCTTGTTGTATTCATAATGGAGAATGTCTTGGGAATTTGCATAAAACTGCCCTCTACGTAATAGACATCTTGCTCCTGCTGATTCTTTACCGTGAATTTACCACTTAGACTGAATACCTTTTGTTTTATATAAAGTTGCTTCATTCTAAGCCTCCTATCGCTCCTCTTAGTTAACATCATTTTAGACAAATGTTATAGTTGTTTTGTCATAATAAAATCTATTTGTTCTTCTTCACCCATATAAAAAGAATGAGTACCTGTATGAACAAACTTCATTTTTTCATAAAAGCTAATAGCGTTCTTGTTTTTTTCCCAAACCCCTAACCAAATCTTCTCTTTATTACATTGTATCGCTATTTCTATAGCTTTATTTATTAGATATTTCCCAAGCCCCTGTTTATGAAATTTTTTTCTAATATAAATCCTCTCAATTTCAAGTGAATCATTACCCATTACTTCAGATTGAGCATCCTCGGTGTTAACCTTTAAATACCCAGCGATTTCTTCATTAAAATAAATAAAATAGAATTCTGATGAGCTATCCGACAATTCTTTTTCTAATTGCTTTAAGTTAAAAGCTCTATCCAGGTAGGCTTTCATATTTTCAGGTGAATTTTGATTACTAAATGTCTCATTAAATGTTTCAACACTAATTCCTTGAAGTGAACCCAGATCTTCGAACGTGCACTTTTTTATATTGATAGCCATATCGTTTTCTCCTTTTAAAATATCAATTTACAATAAACTCTTATTTTGAGCTCTAAATATATGGTGTTATGCAGATGTGACAGGAAAATAGTATACCATAATTGTTGTATTTGCAACAAAAAAACTAAGTATTTTCCATCATTCTACCTATTAGCGTATTGGCGTAATCAGTCGCTATACGGCAGTCAGGACTCCAAAAGTGGAAGCGAACAAGGTTTTGGGGGTTCGATGATGGATGACGGTTACTTTCGGACCCAGATGACGTTATTTGCGAATATTTCAGCTTTGGAGCGAGGTTTCGGACTCCTGTGCAGTTATTCCCCCGAAAAGGATGCTTTCGGGGTGTTTTTCAGGCCAATAGCGACTATGCGGACCGTTAGGATTCCAAAAGTGGAATATAACGCGTTTAAGGGTCATCTGAGTCCGTTAAATGCTTCCGGGCGCGCAAATGTGATCGAAGAAAGTGTGGCTTTGGGGGTCTACGATGGAGAATGTCAGCGGAATTTGGAAAATCGGTGATAGCAGCAGCAAACGAAGCATGAGGATTCGCGGATGGAGGAAGCGAGGGAGGCTTGGGAGTTCGATGATGGAAGATGGTTACTTTCGGACCCAGATGACGTTATTTGCGAAGATTTCGGCTTTGGAGCAAGGTTTCGGACCCCAGTGCAGTTATTCCCTCGAAAAGTCTGCTTTCGAGGTGTTTTTCAGGCTAATAACGGCTATGCGGTCCGTTAGAATTCCAAAAGTGGGATTTGTCGCGTCTAAGGGTCATCTGAGTCCGATAGATGCTTCCGGGTGTGCAAATGTGATCCAAGAAAGTGTGGCTTAAAGGTGATGATAGCGGAAGTGAGCCAACTTTGAGAAATCGGTGATGGAGAATAGATCAGGGAGGTTTGGGAGATCAGTGATAGCAGTAGCAAACGACGTTTCAGGATTCGCAGATGGAGGAAACGATCGACGTTTGGGGGTTCGATGATGGAGCAAAAAAATGAGGTGCCCCAGCAGCCATTTTCGGCTTTTGGGACACCCATCCTCTCCGCTGTACGCATATAGCGCGGTATGGTGGACTGGTCAGAGCCCGGTTAAAGCCATCTCATAAGTCTTTTTTTAGATAGTTTAATCTGATTACTTTCGGCCCATGCGGTTAATTCTTTCATTCCCTTGTATTCTTCGTCAAGAAAACTAAAACATAATCTATAGGGAGGAAATTTGTGATCTACAGGTTTAATGCCTATTACGGGTATGAAATAGCCCTTTACATAAATATTCTCAATTTGTTTCGCTTGAACTTCTTTGTTTTCTACTACTATAGAGTCCGGAAGAATCCGAACCTCAATGAACTTTCTAATCGTAATGATCCTATAGAGCAATATGATTACAACAATCAGACAGAAGACCGACCATATATAACCAAAATAAAGTAATCCTTTATACTCCGTATTATTTCTGGTATTTACCAATAGTATGCCACTTGAAAAAATCATAGAAAACAGAAGCGACATTAACGACGGACGACTCACCTTATAAGCTCCTATATTTTCCATAACCCCCTCACTTTCTCAGACTATTATAGCTTACTATATTTCATAAATTATGGATATGGCACTTCTTTTTAATCCACAGGAATCTCAATCACCTTGTTATATTCCTTCATATAATGTATTCCTTCTATCAAAATACTTTCAGGTTTCGTTTGTGTATCAAATAATAAGGTGCGTTCCTTCATGAGTTTACCGTTTGTTTGTTTTGACTCTTTTTGATTAATTGTTGTTTTTAAAGCCGTGTTTTCGTTAGCATTTTCAATAGACACACCATCCAGCATTACATCATCCTCAGTAGCAATAGTTACTTCAATCCCTTGAGCGGTCTTGGACACATCCTTAATCCATAATTCTTTATCCCCCAGTAGAATCGGCTCATTACTATCAGCATTTAGAGGATACTTCTCTTCCAGCTTCTGATATCCAACAAACTCTTTAACAACCAGCTGCAATGAATGTAGTTCTTTTGGCAAGGTGTCATAACGAATATCAAATGATCTCCCACCCAGCGAGGTTTTATTGCTACTGCCTAATATTTCTACAGGCTTTCCATTGGCAATTAATTGAATGCCTTCTAACCCTAATCTTATTCGATCGAAATTCTCGACATTCATACTCCCTTTAATCACCGTCATGGTGGGTGTGGCCGTGATCGACTTGAAGGTAATTGATCCTTTGTCGGCTTTGACCTTTTTATTAATCGATTGCTTGATCTGAGTCCCCATCGCTTGATTTGGATTATAAGAAAACGTTATGCTCCCTTCACTCATCTGCCCTTTCTGTAGAGGTTCCCAGTAATGAAGGGTTAGTTTTTTCGAAAATGGGCTTACGCTATCAAATGTCATTGTGCCTTTTATTTCTGTATGTTCGTCGTTGATTAAAGATACGCCACTTCTTATGTTAGAATTCGTGAGAAACCCTTCTATTTTAGAAGGACTAAAATGATCTCCCGTCTCCTCTAGTCCCTTAGGATTGATTAACGTATAATACACAATAAATTGATTGGCATCAGCCATAATTCCGTTAATCGTAAGTTCTGTGCCATCTGCTAACGTCGTCTTTTTGTCTATGCTTTGTCCCATTCCTTGTTCATTGAGTTGTTGCAAAGTTCCCTCTAACACCTCATCAAAACCAAATAACTTTTTTCCATAATAAGCGAAGGCATTATAGCTGTTTCCAGAAACTACTATCACTAATAAAATGACGGCTGCAATCTTCCAGAGGGGCGAGCTTTTTCTTTTAATTCTTTTTGGGGGTGCCGAGTCTAAAGCATTTCTTAATCTCATTTCTAAACCCTCAGGTGCAGTTATGGACTCTAAATTCCTCTTCTCATCCACTAATCGTTCTTCGACGTTATTGTTCATCAACATCACCTCTGTAATGATTTTTCAGTGTTTGTAATCCATTGTAGATCCTTGATTTAACAGTTCCGATCGAGACCTGTGTGATCTCAGCTATCGTTTGATAATCGAGATCATGAAAATACTTCAATTGAATTGCTTCTCTTTGCTGCTCGTTCACATGTAACAGTAACGCCTGCATATCCATTTGCTGTACACTTTTATGATATGGATCGCCTGATGCAACATCAGCTTTTTCCTTCTCGTCAGTGATGCTCCAGTCCTCTAATAACACCAGCTTGCTTCGTTTATGAAGTTGCCTTTTACAGCCATTCACCAAAATCGTCTTACTCCAGCTGTAAAAAGACTCCTCTTTCTTAAGTTGATCAATCTTCTCGTATAACGTAACTATCATTTCCTCCATGGCATCCATAGCATCATGCGCATTTCCCATATAGCTGTACGCAAGCCTATAAAAAATATCTTTTTCATACATGATTAATTGCAGCAAAACTTCTTTATTTCCCTTTTTGGCTTTTTTCACCAATCGAACAACATCCATGCCTTCACCTCTCTCCCCTATATGAGTCAGGAGCACTGTAAAAAGTTCATTTTCATAAAATTTTTTTATATATCATGAACTATTTAGTCCACCTAAACTGTAATATTCAGGAAAATTTCACTCAGACATACCCAAATCTAGTTGATTTTAAACGCTTCAATGTAATAGAATGAACTAATCTAAAAAGAAAAGGATGGGCATAAGCAATGCCGTTTAAAGAACCTCGTACACTTAGTAAAAGATCCCTGCTATTCTTCTCTCTCATTATGCTTGTAAAAAGCTATTTTGCCTGGTATTTTCTATTTGAAGATGGCCCTACTTGGACCACTTGGCTTAAAGAAATCCCTTTTGTACTTCTAGTCTTTTGCTTGATTGAATGGTTCGCTACAAAACGAAAAATTGCAATTTACATGCTTGTCAATGTATTGATTACTACTCTATTTTTCTCATTAATTGTATATCATAATCATTTTGGCATCATTGCTACTTCGCAAGTATTAGATCAGGTCAAACAAGTGGGAGCCGTAAAGAAAAGTATATTTTCGGTCCTTCGTCCTCAATATATGCTTATCTTTGTGGATATCATTGTCATCAGCTTGGTGATGTTTAGAAAACAGAAAGCGCTGGATTGGAAAAAAGCCATGTCGCGCAAAAGTAACCGTAAAGCGGTGGCAGTCCTGTTCTGTATTTCCATCATCATTTGTGCAATGAATATTTTTCCAAACCGTGCCAGTATGAACGAAACGATTAAAGCGGAACAAATGGGCATTCTTAATTATGAAGCCTACTCGCTGCTAGCTGATCAAGAGGAAGAACAAATTGACGTTTCTGAGATTACGCAATCCACTATTGATGAAACCAAAGGAATTCAGGCTATCTCTAATCCGGTTTTATTTGGAGCCGCCAAAGGAAAAAATCTAATCATTCTGCAAATGGAGTCTTTCCAGAACTTCTTAATCAATCTAAAGATTGATGGACAAGAAATCACACCAAATATGAACAAGCTTGCCGCCAGCAGCTTCTACTTCCCGCGTTTCTACCAGCAGGTTGGACAAGGCAACACTTCTGACGCAGAGTTTATTGTGAACACTTCTTTTTATGTACCCCCTGATGGTCCAGCTACCCAAATGTACGCTCCTAAAGAGCTTCCAAGCTTACCCAAGCTGCTGCAAGCTCAAGGTTACGATACGGCAACATTCCATACGAACGAAGTCGACTTTTGGAACCGTGGGGAGCTTTATAGTGCTTTGGGATTCAATCGTTATTATGATAAGACTTACTTCGGGGAAGAAGACACAGTATTCTATGGCGCTTCTGATGAAGTTTTGTATGAAAAAACAGCTGCAGAGCTGGCAAGAATGGATCAGAATGAGCAACCTTTCTACTCCCATGTAATTTCGATGTCATCTCATAATCCGTTCTCCATCCCAGAGGATAAATACAAAATGACACTTCCAGAGCGATTCGAAGGAACGCTTGTTGGCGATTATATTCGGGCTCAGAATTATGCTGATTATGCGCTGGGACTTTTTATCGATGAGCTCAAACAAAACGGTGTGTGGGATAACAGCTTGATCGTATTGTACGGGGATCATCGTGGACTGCCTATCTTCTCTCTAAAAGAGAATGATCATCTCCTACTGGAAGAGATTCTCGGCCATGAATATTCGGAACGTGAATTGATTAATATTCCGTTGATCATGTCAGCGACAGGGATTACAACTCCTAGTGTAAAAGAACAACTAGGCGGGCAAGTGGATATTTTACCTACCGTATCTAATTTATTGGGTGTCTCTCTTGCAGATCATATTCATTTCGGACAAGATCTCTTGAATCAATCAACTTATAACTTACTACCACAACGGTATTACTTGCCTACAGGATCTTTCGTAAATAACGAAGAGCTCTTCTTATCCGGCAGTGGCTTCGAGGATGGCCAGCATTATACTTTATCTGGTAACGGCAACCAACCTCTGCAATCCACAGAAGACGAATTCGAGCGTGCCTTACAGCTGCTCCATTTGTCAGACAGCTATGTTACACAGCTACCGGATAGAGTTATTGAAGAATAAGCTGCAATGTACAGCAAAAAAGACTGTGCTCACCAAATCGGTGAGCGCAGTCTTTTTCTATAATGGTTATTATTTTGACTCTTTAACAACTAGTTTAAGCGGTGCCGCAATCAGCTTCTCTACGGTTTTGCCTTCTAATACATCCTTAGCGGCTTGAATGGCTAGTTGGCCAATTAATTCAGGCTGCTGCGCAACGGTTCCTGTTAATTTACCAGCTTCGATGGATTTAAGTGCATCTTCATTTCCATCAAAACCAATCACTGGGATATTCTTGCCTGAACTTTGAATGGCTTCAATAGCACCTAGCGCCATTTCATCATTATGAGCGAAAACTGCTTGTACGCCAGGATTTCCTTGTAGAAGGTTCTCCATAACGGTCAGGCCTTTCGTACGGTCGAAATCAGCTGTTTGCTTAGCAATGACCTCTAGTTGGCTGTCCGCAATCTCATGGAATCCCTTACCGCGTTCCCGAGTCGCTGAAGCTCCTGGGGATCCTTCTAGCTCGATGACCTTCGCACCTTTCCCAAGCTGCTCTACAATATATTGTGCCGCCATAGAGCCACCCTTTATATTGTCAGAAGCAACAAGAGCTTTGATATCCCCTTGATCTGCGGAACGGTCCAACGTAACGACGGGAATATTTAAACTATTAGCTGTTTGCACTACCGTCGAGATCGCTGATGAATCCACTGGATTGATCAATAACGCATTCACACCTTTTTGCATCAAATCTTCGACGTCATTACTTTGTTTAGCAGAATCATTTTGGGCATCAATGACAAGGACTTCCAAGCCTTGCTTCTTAGCCTCGGCCAAAACACCATCTTTAACGGATACAAAGAAGGGGTTATTCAATGTAGATATGGATAATCCAATCTTCATGTTCTCCATGCTTCCACCACTGCTAGGCTTAGCCCACTCTGGAGGCTCCAAGGAACAACCTGTCATGAGAATTAATAGTAAGGAAGTAAGAATTAAAGTTAACTTTTTCATGTTAGAATCCCCCTTATACAGCTTTCTTACGGTCTATGAGTACGGCAATGGCAATAACGATCCCTTTGACCACCATTTGGTAAAAAGAGGATACGCCGAGCAAGTTCAATCCATTGTTCAAAATCCCGATAATCAGTGCACCAATCAATGTGCCCACGATACGTCCGCGACCACCAGTTAAGCTTGTACCGCCTAATACTACAGCTGCGATAGCATCCAACTCATAAGATGTGCCTGCTGTGGGTTGCGCTGAGTTCAATCTGGAAGTCAGGATCGCTCCTGCCAATGCGGACAACATACCGGTTAATGAATAGATCATAATTTTAATGCGGTCTACTTTAATCCCTGAAATAATAGATGCTTTTTCATTACCACCAATGGCATAGGTTTTACGGCCAAATGGAGTTTTGTGCAACACAACCCATAAGACTGCGAAGACGATGATCATTGTTATAGCAGGTACAGGTATTCCCAGTAAATATCCACGGCCAAACAATTGGAAGGTCATACTGTCTCCGAGACCTGTGATCGGATTACCGTCTGTGTATACAAGTGTTAATCCCCGGAAAATCGTCATGGTCGCCAACGTAGCGATAAATGGTGCCATTTTACCTTTTGTAATCATCAGTCCGTTGACCATCCCCATCACGCCACCCGCTAAACAACCTACAATAATGGCTAAGACAGGATCCCAACCAGACAACATCAGGTTAGCTGTGAAGGCACTGGATAGGGCTAGAATAGACCCCACCGATAAATCGATACCACCCGTTAGAATAACAAAGGTCATCCCAAAAGCGATAAGCGCATTTATGGCAACTTGTCTAAGCAAGTTCAGGATATTAAGGGGCTCCATAAAGCTTGGGTTCAACACCGTAACGATAATAATTAGAATAATCAGCCCTAGTAATGGACCTAGTTTCTGTGTAATTTGCCCGATTTGAAAACCTTTATTTTCTCTCTCACCTTTGATAGTTGTCATTACTATTGCCCCCCTGTAGCTAACGTCATGATTTTTTCTTGCGTAGCTTCTTGTTGTGATAGCTCTCCACTAATTTCCCCTTCATGAACCACTACGATCCGGTCGCTCATTCCTAAGACTTCAGGAAGCTCTGACGATACCATGATAATGGCGACTCCACGTTCCGTTAATTCGTTCATAAGCTGGTAGATCTCCCGTTTAGCTCCTACGTCCACTCCACGGGTAGGTTCATCGAGGATAAGCACACTTAGGCCGATCCCAATCCATTTGGCGATGACCACCTTTTGTTGATTCCCCCCGGATAAATTTCGGACTAAAGTGGAGGAAGACTGTGTCTTGATGTGTAGCCGCTTGATAAGTATGTCTACAAATTCTTGTTCTTTTTTATCAATGATTACACCCTTAGGAGCGAAGCTATATAAATTTGTAAGCACCATATTGTCTCGAATAGAGAAATCAAGCACTAACCCTTCATCTTTACGGTCCTCCGTAACGAATCCTATCCCCGCCTTCAACGCATCATTGGGATTTCGAATCGTGACCTTTTCTCCCCGCACCATAATTTCTCCACGGTCTAACGATTCCAATCCGAATAAGGTTCTCATCATTTCTGTTCGTCCAGATCCCATTAATCCTGAGAAGCCTAAGATCTCACCAGAACGAACGGAGAAATTAACATCTTTAAATTGCCCTTTTTTCGTGGCATTTTTAACTTCAAGAACAACCTCTCCGGGTTTAGAGGTACGCTCAGGAAACCGGTCAGTTAATTCACGCCCTACCATCTTCCGAACTACATCATCGAAGTTAGTCTCTGGAATGGGCTTCGTGTCTACTGTTTTCCCATCTCGCATGACCGTTATTCGGTCACATATCGTGAAAATCTCTTCCATACGGTGCGAAATATACACGATGGAGACGCCTTCCTTTTTAAGGGAAGTTATGACTTCGAACAATTTCTGGATTTCCCGTTCGGTTAATGCCGCTGTCGGTTCGTCCATGACGATAACTTTTGCATGAGTCATAAGCGCTTTTGCAATCTCAATCATCTGTTTCTCCCCTACCGAACATTCCCCCGCCTCTTGATTTAAGGGAATCGTTACGGAGAGCTTACGAAACTGTTCATTTGCTAACGCTTTCATTTCTTTCATATTTAAGATCCCTAGTTTGGAGGTTCGTTCCTTACCAATAAACAGATTATCTAGAACTGTCATATCCGGCCACACATTCAACTCCTGATGGATAAAAGCGATCCCAAAACGTTCAGCCTCTTTGGGATTGTTAAAGTATGTTTCCTGACCATCTATACTAATGGTTCCTTGATCACGCTGATGCAGTCCAATCAAAATGTTCATAAGAGTAGACTTTCCTGCACCATTCTCTCCCATTAGGGCATGAACTTCACCATCCTTCAGCTCAAAATCCACACCCGTCAACACACGGTTAGCCCCAAAAGATTTATAAATATCTTTCATCGTAATGTGCATACGCTTTGAACCCCCTTTTTATCAAAAATAGACCCCGGCTTGTAAAATACAATTTGCATACGGCTTAGCTTCCCCCGTACGAATGATGACCTTCGCATGCCGGGTTAACAATTTAAATTGTTCATGTGAAATCGCCTCTATAGGTATTTCCTTAAATTTGTCATTCAAGTATTCAGAAGTGCCTTTATTTTTTGCAGCTAATTCCTCTGCCACGATAACTTTCTCAATGACCATATCCTCTGAAATGATTTCGACGAGGTCTTCGAAGCTGGGAACTCCCAATTTAAGCGCTAAATCAATCTTTGGAACCCCAAGTGGAACGGGTAATCCAATATCAGCAATGACAATCGTATCAGTGTGGCCTAAATCACTAAGCACTTTGGAAATATGACTGTTTAATATTCCTTGTTTTTTCATAATTAAAGACTCACCTCCACCTCTACTCTTGTTGGCATGCCACCTTGGGCACCAAATTTTGTGACGGATAAAGAAGCGGCGCGGTTGGCAAACTTTACACTAGTACGAATAGACTTGCCTTCAGCTAGTGCAACAGCAAATGCCGCATTAAAAGTATCTCCTGCTCCAGTGGTATCTATAGCATTCACTTTATAGGTGGGAACTAAAACTTCCTGTTTACCATCGTAATAACGTACACCATTGCTGCCCTCGGTTATAAATAACTTATTGGGATATTTGCGTAAAGCTTCAGCAGTACTCATCTCAGGAAATAATATTGCACATTCATGTTCATTGGGTGTTAAATAGGTGGCATTGTTTATAATCGTTTCACTGATAGGCCGAGCAGGTGCTGGGTTAAGCAACATAGGCACATTGAATTTATGGCAAATCTCGCTTACGTAAGACACCGTCTCTTCCGGAATTTCTTGTTGGATTAATACCATGTCAGAGCCTTTAATATTCTCAAGTACCCGTTCAACCAATGCAGGAGTAACTAAATCATTGGCTCCTTTTACAACGATAATGCTGTTATCGCCTTCCGCTAAAATAATGTGAGCTGTTCCACTTTCGGCATGTGTAACCGGTTCCACATTGGCGGTAAAAACGCGATTCTTTTTCAGATTATCCATGATAGCGGTACCATAGAAATCATCACCTACACAACCAACCATCGTAACTTCTGCTCCTAGACGGGCAGCAGCGACGGCTTGGTTCGCACCCTTACCGCCCGGAACGGTGGAGAATTGTTCTCCAAGCACAGTCTCACCCGCGTGAGGCCGCTTATTCGAAGTCACTACTAAATCCATTGAACAGCTGCCAATTACACATATCTTAGCCATATTTATCAACCTTTCTCATGTTGTCATCTATTCTTTACTTCTTGTAGTTTCCCGCTCCACAAAGCTAACGGGTAATTGAATAATCTTCTCTTCCACCTTATCTTGCTCAATTAGCTTAATAAGTAAACCCGCTGCTTCTCTACCCATATCATGTGCCGGCTGGCGAATGGTGGTTAAAGCAGGTGACAACAAGCTGCTGAGCGGGATATCATCAAATCCGATGATTTGCAGATCCTGCGGCACTCTTTTACCTAAACGATGTGCTTCATGAATGACTGCCGTCGCCACAATATCATTACTGGCAATTACGCCGTCTGTATCTATATATTTATCAAATAACTCCACAGCCCATTGTTCTGCTACTGTATGGGAGAAGGATGAAGTTTCGATCACATTATAGCTGATTCCCATTTCATTAAGGACTTCAATCGCCCCAAGAAATCGATCTTGTGCAGGTTTGATATGCGCCGGTCCTTGTATCACTGTAATTTTTTTGCTTCCCCGTGCGATAATCTCTTGTGCTGCAAGACGTCCGCCCTTTTTGCCATCTGCGTATACGGAAGGGCTATCGTTAGAAGTACGGTCGAGAAATACGACCGGAATCTTCAAGTTAGAATAAACGTCGCTCTCAGGGAAGTTGGTTGACGATATCATGCCAATGACATTGTTTTGGATAAAGGTTTGAATATAATCCATCTCCTTATCCTCGTTCTCATCACTATTGCCAAAGATGATCCGATAACCTTGCTCCTGCATCCGATCCTCTATCCCCCGCGCTAACTGCGGGAAGAAGGGGTTGGTAATATCAGGCAAGAGCAGTCCAATTAATTTAGATTTCCGCTTGTATAATGATCTTGCAACCTCATTAGGGGTATAATTCATTTCTTTGATCGCTGCCTCAACCTTTTTGCGGGTATCGATATTCACATATCCAGATTCATTTATAACCCGTGAGACTGTTGCTACCGAAACCCCAGCTATTTTTGCGACATCTTTGATCGTCATCATTCTTTAATTCATCCCCCAATGTGTAACCGGTTACATGTATTACATAAATTAGATTATCACATAACCTTTTCATTTACAAATCTTTTTTTCGATCATAAAGCTAACAAAAGATACCAATTATATATCGATATCTTTTGTTATTTGAATTTATTTATCTGCAAAGCGATTTAATAATTTTATTGTATTGAAGTGCATACCTTCATGGTAAAGTGTGAAATTTATGAATTCACCGATTGAATTTAAGGTTAATCCACTTCCTGTTGTAAGAGGGGTTACTTGCTCACTTAAGCGATTGTGAAAAGCTTCCTGGATCCGTTTGGGTTGCTCTGTAAGCATCTCAAGTAAAACTTCAAGTGTTGGCGTTTCCTCATTCCACTCGGCTGGTTTAGTCCCTTTCGCAAATAAGCGTTCAAAGCTTGCCGGCAATTGCATAAGCTCCCTAGCAGAATGAAAGGCAAACTTCTCTTGCACCAAATAAATATGTCCCAAGTTCCATCGGATATTGTTATTAAACCCTTCTGGAATGCTATTCAAAGTTCCCTCAGATAGTCCCTCGACAGCACGCACAGTAACACTACGCACAAACTTAATTTGTTTGAATATAATTTGATCCATTATGACCCCTCCTAACTTTTATCCATAGTTTACCATAAGATTATCTTTAATTTCCTAATATTATTTTATACTTAATTGTTTCATAACGAGCGTAATAAACGACTGCATATAACTTTCTTGAAGTTCCTTCTTTCTGTAGCCCATCCATAACGAATGCTTGGAGACTACATTTTCTACTGCTATTTTAGCTAATGTTCCCTGATCAAGATAAGGTTTCGCCAACAAAGCGGATACATAACTAATTCCATAACCGGCAATGACAGCTTGAATAACTTCATTCACTCCATTAAATTGAAGCCCAATCGTTGGCTGCTGTACACTTCTTTCTTCACACAACCGGACAAGCCGCTCTCTGGCTGCACTGCCCTCTTCCCTCATAATAAATGCTTCAGACATCACTTCTTCAAAGCTAACCTGCTGATTGGCAAAAGGGTGATGGGAAGAAACCACGAATACATACTCGTCCCTATATAACTCCCGATGTTCGAACACTCCTGTATTATGCGAAGGAAACTCCATATCACTGTAAATCGCCACGTCTGCTTCAAAATTATTTAATTTTTCCATGACACCATGAGAATTAGTAGTAGTGATCTGAATGTTAACTTCCGGAAAAGATTGTTTGAATAATGACGCCCACCGGGGAATGAGGATGCTTGTCGCCAAATAATTACCTGTAATCCGCAGATTCCCCTCAGGAAATTTGTGATAGTCTTCAATGATTTGCTGGACTTGATCACCCATGGAAAAAAACTTCTCAAGAGGTTCGATTAACCTTTTTCCTAAAGGGGTGAGCACCATCCTCTTTCCTTTAATTTCAAATAACAAAATATGATTCTCCCGTTCAAACTTACGGATTTGCGCTGATATAGCGGGTTGGCTGATGTGCAAACGTTCAGAGGCTTTGGTCACACTACCTGTGATGGCAACGTAATAAAACAATTTTAATACATGATAGTTCATCGTGATCTCTTCCTCACTTCATAAAATAATATCTGTATTTGCCGCTTATCCTCAGCCATTTCACTATAACTATACATTATGGATGTTAACTATTATATATTGTTTATTTATATTTATTTATCTTATACTTACAACTATTCATAAGGGAGGTCACGTTAATGACAAAGACAGTATTATACTTAACCCGCCACGGGCAAACAGAATGGAATTTACAAAAACGAATGCAAGGGCATCAAAATTCTGCGCTTACAGCCTTGGGCGAACAGCAGGCGGAATGGTTAAGAGATCGTTTGGAAGTAGAAAACTTAAACTTAGGCGCGATTTATTCTAGTACTAGTCCAAGAGCATTGCATACTGCGCAGATTTTACGGGGAAAGCGGAGTTTACCTATTCAACAGCAAGCTTCTTTAATGGAAATTAACATGGGGACCTGGGAAGGAATGAATACGGATCAGATACAACTAGAATCCCCTTTACAATATTCCCATTTTTTCACCAGACCCGATCTATATATTCCTCTAACCTCAGGTGAAACTTACAAGCAGCTTGAACAAAGAGTAGTGCCGACAATGGAGCGCATCATAAACGATAACGTAGGGCTAGAAGTGCTCATCGTCACGCATCGGATGACTTTAAAAGTCATTATGGCTTATTTTCTCAATAAATCATTGCAGGAAATTGGGGAATTACCGGATATTCTCTCTACAGCATTATGTAAAGTAACCCTAACTGATAACAATACAACCATCGATCTGTATGGAGATACTTCACATTATCAATGACTATGGGTCAAATAATAAAAAGGTAACTCCGATTAACGGGGCTACCTTTATAGGGTTCAACATTAAATATCCACACTTTTGATTATAAAACTGCGGACCTTCATCCATTTGCCTGAAATGAATTCATCAATCGTTTTTGTCTTTGGTCTAACGCAAAAGCGGTGTTTTGCCCCTTTATCAAAACCCACAGCTTCAAAAATTAGGCTGTCCCCTATTTGCTCCTTGAAGAACACCTGCTTTAATCCCAACCTATTTAACATTTCAAGCTTTACGCTCTCAATATATGTGCGCGAATACTCCTTAGACATATGTGTTCCTCCTAGTAGTGGTAGTAATAGTATAAGTCAATATGAAGAAAATCAACAATAGTTCATATATTCTTCCACAAAAAAACAACCAGGCAGCGATTCTCCGTTGGAGGTTCACTGCCTGGTGTTTTGGGTCTGCGGTAGTTTACTTGAGTAGGTTTTATGAGCTAAGCTTAATCATTCGTAGCTTTCGGATACCCACTTCGTTGTAACGCAATATCTTGATGGAATTCTTAAGGTAACTGCATTTTATACACTTATTCCATATCCACAAGGGATAATTCTAACTTTAAGTGTATTCTATACAATTAAAAACTAGAGAAATAGCCTATAGAGTATTAAATCAAGAAAATAGATGTACTAAATACAGCTAATTTCATTGGCCGAGCATTTTGAGCATTTTAGTTGTACAAAATACAGTTAAAACCATCTACTGTACACTTCAAATTTTCATACTCCAATAATTCACTGCTTCAATACTCCATTACTTGTTACTTCAAGGCTTCCGTCGGCTCTCATATGGTAACTAGATGGGGTGTAGTCCATTATGAGTCAGCCCATTCATACTGATTCCTTTTTCCTGAACCTATCCGGATAATTCTATCTATATAGTTAGTCCTTCTACTTCTACCTAATCGAAATCATCATAAACTTATTTAACTTCAGTTGCCCCAGTCACTTTACCTTCAATCCCTGCAGTTGCTTTCACATCTTCGTTTGCGAAGTAAAGATTTCCATCAATAGTCGAGGTTTCATGCAGATTAAATCCGTTTGCTTCTACATAAACATCACCTTTAATGGTTCCGCCTTGAACTCGTAAATTTTCGCTTTGTACAGTTAACTTAGGTACAGTGAGTGTGTAATTGGCAGTAACTTTGTGATCAGCGTCTTGGGCATAAAGAGCAATCTTACGGTAGATATCGCCGTCTGCGGCCCCTTTATCATGGAATTCGCCTTCAACAACAACATCTTGGGCAATAGTCACATCATTTAGAATGGCAATAATCCAATTTCCATCTTTACTTACAGCCTTGGTAAACGCATCTGCTTGATTTACGATTGAAGCTGTAGTAACTGCATCCGTTTGCTCTGTAGTTGGAGCCGTAGTAGCCGCCGAATTAGTCGCATTATTATTCGCACCACAACCAGACAAGACTGCAACCGAGACGCCTGCTACTAACATCATTTTAAATAACTTCATTTTAAATCCCCCTTGTTTTTGATTATAAATTAATTATATATTAAAATTTTTAATAAACAGGTGAAAATTTTCACAATATTGTGTCGTTATCTGAAGCGGTTTCACAAAGATCACTCATCTCCATCCGGAATCGTATCCATAAGTAACACCTCATCTCGCTGCCCGTTTTAAGTTCATAGATCTTAATACTTATTTACCCAAATTTTAAGAAAGGTCACAAAGGTGATTAATTCCACACAAAAAGGACACTTCCAATAACTTTGGAAGTATCCTCATAATCTTTATTACTATAAATCTTTAGATTAGATATCCTCTTGAAAAAGATATGGAACCATCATACTCTACACTTACTTTTTTAATGTTAGGTTTATGCAAAACATCAGCATAAAAATAATACAGCGGAAGGATGGCCATTTGGTCAATAAGCATTTTTTCAGCTTTTGCATAAAGCTTGTTTCGTATAATTTAGCTTAAGACGATTATCAAGCAGATTTTCCCAGGGTCTCAAAGTCTACTGGAATGCCCAGATTCTTGTTCCAGCTGTTAATAACGGCTTCTGCAATTTCTTCATGACCTTCATTGATAATAATCGAGAAATTAGGAAGTTGAGTTAAGTCCTCTTCCTTCAACCCTTCCGCAATTCTTCCATTTCTAGAAACTTAGCAGGGTCATCTAAATGCTCACTCACCCCCCATTGACGCTTTAGAATCAGAATGTTAATCTTTAGAAAATATCACAAGGATAAGGGAGCTATTTACTGGTGAAAAAGACAACCATGAAGGACATCGCACTTCGTGCCAATGTCTCCGTCGCAACAGTGAGCTATGTTCTGAATCGTGTCGGCAACCAAACCATTCCTGAGAAAACGCGCCAGCAGATTCTTCAGCTTGCCGAGGAACTGCATTACATACCGAATCTGGCAGCACGTTCACTTGCAAATCAGAAAACAAGATTGGTCGGTGTGCTTGTTAACACATCAGCCCATACCCCACACTGGAAGCTCCATGCCCAGTTCTCATTTATACATGCCTTGGAACAACGGTTAACAAATGCTGGTTACCATACGCTGCTCTATTCACTTGATGTTGACCAGCCTTCTTTGGATATTATCGTAGAAAGAAAGCTGGAGGCTGTATTTCTGATCGATGTGCGCGAGGAAGCCTTTTATTCGATCTCCAAACATTTTGTAGAAGGAATTCCTTTGATTCTGATCGACAGCATGATTGAAGATAAACTCTTTAAGCAGGTCCTTTTCAACTATCGAGCAGTTCTGCAAAAGGTAAAACCACAGGACCTTTCACAGGTATGTTTAATTATGGAGAGCTTCAATAACTGTTTCCTCACCCGCTTTATTCAGGACAGTATTCCATTACCTGAAGAAGCGATATTTACCGTTGTCAATTTGGAGGAATTAAATACATTCTTACAGGGAGGGGGCTATAAAGAGGCCATTGTCATTAATGAGTTTATTGGAAGTTACGTTGAAGTAAACGGGAGGTTCGAACAACTCTCTGTGCTTTGCACCTGCAATTGTCCGGAAATATTAGGCGATGACGTTCATAAATTCATTTTTACTGGGGATAAAGCGGCTACTGCATTTGAACTCATGGACAAATTATTGCATCATTCTGACTACTCCGCACAAGAAAATAATTGCTATTTTGTAGAATAATTTTTTTGGCTATTCACTTAAGCGTTTAAGTTGAAAGGAGCATAACTTATGCCTGGTCCTGTATTAGTGAAACAAGTTCCCCCTGCTGTTCAAGTTTATCCCTCTCTTTGGGGAAATCGGAGATTCCTGCTGCTACTCAGTTCGTACTCCATTTCCTTATTTGGCAACACTTTTCATAGTATTGCTTTAAGTTTATGGGTACTGCAAACGACCGGCAGCGCCAAAATGATTGCCATCATCACGATAATCAATTTATTGCTTAGTTCTTTGCTAGGATCGATTGGGGGAACTTTTGCGGATAGGATCAATCGTCGAACCCTCATGCTGATCACAGATCTGATAAGTTGCGGACTTGTAGTGACACTAGCTTTAGCCATTTCCCTGCCCTCTACTTCGTTCATTGTCGTCGCTATACTGACGGGTCTTACGACCGTTTCAGCTTTATTCCAGTCCCCGGCATACCAAGCTTCTATCACTACTGTTGTTGGTAAAGAACATCTACAAAAAGCGGTAGGATTGTTGAACTTGTCTGAAAACATCTGCCGGACTATTGGTTATTCCGCTGGTGGTATTTTCGTAGCGAGTTTTGGAGCAGCCGACGCTATTTTATTTGATGGAGCTACGTTCTTGATCTCCTTTCTGCTCGTTCTAGCAGTCCGCTCCCTTCCTTTGCCAACTCAATTAAATAACGTGCCCAAGAAAGAACGGAAATTCACACAGGATTTGATCGATGGAATTCGCTATATTTGGAGGTACCCTTTTGCACGCGCCGTTATGATTATGCTTCCTACCTTAACCTTATTTTTTGTCCCCTCCCTGATGTTGACCCAGGTTATGGCCGTCAAAGTGTGGGATTCTACTCCCTTTCAGTTTGGACTTATTGAAGCCTGTATTCCACTTGGTTATATGATCGGATCCGGTCTGATCTTGCTGCTCGGCTCCAAACTGAAGAATAGAGGATTTCTTATTATGACTGGACTGCTATGTCTCGGTCCCCTATACCTTCTGTTATCATTCGTCACTTCCGCTGCGATTGCCATTCCTATCATTCTTGTAATTGGCTTCATGTTCTCATTCTGCACGTTGCTGATTAATACAATCCTTAGACTGGAAGTTTCAGAAGACCTCCAAGGTAGGGTGTTCGGTGTATTAGGTTCTATCATGAGTGTAGCCCCATCCATTGGTCTTACTGCTGTCTCGTCCTTGTCTGATTTCTTCAGCCCTGGTCCTGTCATGGGTTCAATCGGAGTCTTACTGCTGCTGTTTGCCTTATCAACTAGCACTAAATTAAAGATAATTCGAAACTACAAGTAATTCAGAACGTACCCAGTCTTTATCGCCCTCTTTTTCTAATAACACGTCTAAAATGAAGCTCAAACAGTAAAAGAACAATCAGAAAGATCAATAACAGGAGACCCGCTATACCAGTTAGAAACGGAAATAGGAGTGGGAAGAAAATACTAGGGTAGGCCTTAGTAACATCTGAATAATAGCCCATACCCATAAGGGAGGTACCGGAGAACTCGATTAGCCTGACACCTAAATGATTGTTGCTTCTTTGAGCATAGCTGAGAACCTCTTCGTCTACTTCTCCGTCTTGGGCAATCGTGATGATTTTCCATTTTCTTGTTTCCATGGGTTGACTATCATCGGTCAGTCTTTGGACTATGTTTATTTGTTCCTCACCAGTCTTTCGGTCCTTTACTGTGAGAATATCTATCCACGAAAAATACCGGCTGCCTCTGTCCCGATTGGATAGCCATATTTCATCAGCGGTGGAGATTTTTTGATCATTTAATAAGAACTGAACTTTGACAATATCACCAGGCAGGACCTTCTCCTCTTCATCCCATAGGGTCAAATCCGCTTTCCTGCCTGTTTTTTCTTCTTTGATTTTAATATTCTTATCATCAAGCGTTATCTCTTGTACGTTTATTGGGTTATATTCTTTTTCAGCATGCTTTATCTCATAACGCTGATTAATTTGATCAGAAATTATATACTCACGTATATAGTTAAACAATGGGCTAAAAGAAATCGCCAGCAAAAATAGCGAGACGCCAGATATAACTATAAACTTTTTCATAAGTCCTCCTTTTTAACTTACAGTCAGTTTAAATTTTTGACGTGCTCCCCTTCCGGTCCATCGGAACATACTCATCCATTTATAGCTGCCATCGTAGCGTTAACAACATTCATAAATAAGTTCTCTTCCTCTTTTAATAGCTTAGGCACTACCTTCCTCTAAATCTCCCAACCATAATAAACATTGTGGAATAAAATCTGCATAGTTCTGTAATGCATTAATCGTACGGATTACCTCACAAGTACCCAGCTCCCGTTCTGCGTCATCCGAGCTCTCCAGTCCTAGCGAACGTCTGATATTGTAAGCTAACCATTCTAATTTTCCCAAAAAGCCATAGTTGAGCACAACCTGCCAATCCGCATAAACCTCTCCGCCATGCTCCAGATAGCTGTTAATCAAATTTGAGAATGCCTTTTTGCTTAAATCTCCCGATTCAGAACCTGACCAATATAAAGCTACATCTATCAGCTCTACTGTCGGATGAATAGGTCCTGCTGCTTCCCAATCGATTATTATTGGAACTTTCTGCTCATCCCACAAGACATTTTTGGGGTCTAAATCCCGATGGCTGATAACATAATGATTCGTCAATAGACTCGCTGAAGAATGAATCAATGACTCCCAATTCTGTATCTTATGCAGGTGATCTGCTAGCAAGCTTGACCAGTCTGCACCCTGCTGCTCTCCTTTTAGAGCAAGCTCTTTCCAATTGGCAACTGCAGCATTAGACGCTATAAGCGTTTCAAAGTGATGATCATCCGTTCCCTGTGAGAAATCGATAATATGGAGCTGCGCAAGAATTGCCCCAATCTTTTTACAACAATCTAAATCTATTTCACCTAAAGGTAATGCCTTCCCCTGAACCCATGGAAACAATAAATAAAATTGCCCCTCAACCTCGTGCATACTATTGCCATTAGATACGATTGCCGGAACAGCATGGATCCCCTTTTGATAAGCCAGATTTGCAACCCTTTCAGAAAAAATATAATTGGACATGGCTGTATCTCGTTGCATAATTTGAGGATTTAAGGCCTTTACTGCGTATTGCGCTTTATCCGTTTGCAGGCGATACATTCTGTGCAAGAGTCCACCTGTTATCGGTTCAGGTTCATTCATCAACAGACCCAGATTATATTTGGCACAAAGTGTAGCGAATTTTAAATTATAGCTTATATTTTCCATTTTATGTATTCCTTTCTGTGTGAGTAAAGTCGTACTCATTTAAAATGGTTCAAGTAAATTTAAAACATATTTTTGTCTTTATGAAATATTATGTACTGTTCACTATGACATCCTGTGTAACCCTCGTGAACCAAAAATGAAAAGGAGGCTTCGTTAATGAGTAAGCGGTTACATCAGTCAGGATATCTTGTAATCATTTGGTTTTTAGTCTTTACGTTAGGGACGGCAGCTTTTGGCTCTCTTTCCTCTGTTTCGGCAGCAGCTGCCCGGCAAGCGGAAAAGCTAAATCGGGGACTAGTAGCAGTCAAGGTATCCAGCGGTGTATTTGTGAGCTGGCGGCTACTCGGAACAGAAGAACTGTCGGTTTCTTTTAATTTATACCGCAATGGCACAAAAGTAAACGTTACCCCAATCACGGACAGCACAAATTATCAGGATAACGCCGGCACAACTTCGTCTAGCTATACAATTCGAGCAATCATTGGCGGTATTGAGCAATCTGATTCCCCAGCAGCAAATGTATGGACCAACAATTATTTGGACGTTCCAATTCAAATTCCGGCTGACGGCACTACGCCAGATGGCGTAAGTTATACCTATAGTGCCAATGATGCCAGCGTGGGCGACTTAGACGGTGACGGGGAATATGAAATCGTGTTGAAGTGGGATCCTTCCAATTCTAAAGACAACTCGCAAAGTGGCTATACAGGCAACGTCTATCTGGATGCTTATAAGCTGAATGGAACTCGGCTATGGCGAATTGATCTGGGTAAAAATATTCGGGCTGGCGCACATTATACTCAATTTCTAGTCTATGATTTCAATGGTGATGGTAAAGCCGAAGTAGTCTGCAAAACAGCAGACGGTACGGTTGACGGAGTTGGCGTAACCCTTGGAAACGCAAGTGCAGATTATCGCAATTCCAGTGGATATATCCTGACCGGACCTGAATATCTGAGTGTATTTTCCGGACAAACGGGGAAAGCCTTAACCACAATTGATTATGTTCCTGCCAGAGGAACGGTATCCAGTTGGGGTGACAATTACGGCAATCGAGTAGACCGCTTTTTAGCAGGAGTAGCCTATCTGGATGGAGTACATCCAAGCATCATTATGGCACGTGGTTATTATACACGCACAGTCGTTGTAGCCTTTGACTGGAATGGCAGTGCTTTAACTCGTAAATGGACCTTTGATAGCAATAGCTCCACCAATGCTGGAACCGCCGGTCAAGGTAATCATAGCTTAAGTGTAGCCGATGTGGATAACGATGGTAAGGATGAGATCATTTATGGTGCCTTAACCATTGATAATAACGGTGCGACCTTATACAATACAGGGCTGGGTCATGGAGACGCGCTGCATGTAGGCGATTTAAATCCGAACCGCCCCGGTCTCGAAGTTTTTAAAGTCATGGAAAATACTAGTTCTCCCTATGGCGCTGCGGTATGGGATGCCGCAAACGGGACGGTCTTATGGGGTGTATACACGGGAAAAGATACCGGCCGGGGGATGGCTGCCGATATTGATCCCAATTATCCCGGGGAAGAGGTATGGGCTCACGGCGTTGGCCTATACTCCATTACAGGCACCAAAATAAGCAGCTCAATGCCTTCTGTGAATTTTGGGATCTGGTGGGATGGCGACTTGTCCCGCGAACTACTGGATGGTGTCAAGATTGATAAATGGAACCCTGCAAGCAACTCCGTTACCAATTTATTAACCGGAGCGAGCGTAGCATCCAACAATAGTACCAAAGCAACGCCAAGCCTACAGGCCGACCTGCTTGGAGACTGGCGCGAAGAGGCAATCTGGAGAAAGTCCGATAACTCGGCTCTACGAATCTATACAACTACGAACATCACCACTAATAAAATATATACCTTAATGCATGATCCAGTATATCGGTTAAGCATTGCCTGGCAGAATACAGCTTACAATCAACCTCCGCACACAGGATTTTTCCTAGGTAACGGTATGGCCACTGTGTCTAAACCCAATATCTACGTAGTGCCGTAAGCTTTCTAAAGAATTAGTAAGTGAACAAAAAAGCAATTGCTGTTATCCGGATATGCCGGGGCAACTGCTTTTTTGTTCGGTTTATATCAGCAATGATCGAGGTGCATTAATAGTTTTTTTAATTGCTTAATGCCTTCGCATAGAGTGGTTATTATTGCATATAGGATAGGTTTTATTGCTGGGCAGATATTAAACTGCAAAACATTGTTTGACATTCGTACAGCGCTAGATCCCCCAATCAGAATCCCAGCTTTAATAGCCAGGCCGCAAGCTTCTCCTCCCGCCTTTTCAATTCACCATCTACACGATTATATTTTCCAAGCCGTTGCTCAGCTGCAATGCTGCCATCTAGCATATACAAGACACGCTCAGCTTGAGCAGCGACTTTAGCATCATGTGTGGCGATTATAAGCGTTGTTCCTGATTGATTAATATCTGCTAATATGTCCATGATTTCACTAGCTGCTTTTGAGTTAAGCGCCCCGGTTGGCTCATCGCCAAATAATATATCAGGCTGATTAATGAGTGCTCTGCAGATTGCTGCTCTTTGTAATTGTCCTCCTGACACCTGTGTAATATCACGTTCAGCCAGCGCAGATATTCCTGTTTTGTTCATTAACTCAGCTGCTCTTTTATTGATAGTTCTACGGCTGCTGGTTCTCGCCCGATAAGCAGACAGGATGATATTGTCGCGGATATTCAAGTTTTTTAACAGATGCATTTGCTGAAAAATAAAGCCCATATGCTTTAAGCGCAGACCGGCTAATTCGTTCTCTGAAACTCCGCTGATCTCCTGCCCTTTAAAAACAACACTTCCCTCTGTCAACTTATCCATCCCGCTGATCGTATACAGCAATGTTGATTTTCCTGAACCAGAAGGTCCCATGACAGCTATGAATTCCCCCTGTGACACCTGAAGCTGAACATCCTTTAATATCGACTGCGGAGTTCCTTGCCCTGTTGAATAACTTTTTTTTAACCCCTTCGTCTCTAATATGAACATTCTGCCACCTCCTATCATTCGGCAATTAGTTTGGCTATACTGGATTTTCTCATTGAGATCGTGCTTGTTACGGTGGTGAACGCTACAATCAGCATGAAAAGTAGAGGAAGGATAAGATAGGCTACCGCCGGATTGACTACAAACTGTATCTTAGAAGCCCCCATAAAAGAGCCTAACATTTGAGCAATTTTTTGCCCGAGAGTGTTAGCTGCAAAAGTACCAAGAATGACGCCCAGCCCTGATATTATCAGCATCCTTACCAGGTATTGCCTACGAATATCTCCTAACGTAAAGCCAACACTTCTCAAAATAGCGGTTTGCGAGGAATCCTTGGCAAGCAGCATTTTCAGAAATAAAGAGGTAATCAATACCGAAATCGAAAATGCGATAACGATGGATAAGCCTGTAACCAGCTTCAATTGGCGAATTGTATTTCCTAATGTCTGAGCTAAATAGCTTTGCAGATGAGTGATTTTTGCTGGATAAAATAATTTGGTGTACTGATCCATTTTTGTCTGGACGGAAATTTCCGGGTTCACATCCAAAGCTACTACATACCAGAGAACCGTTTTCGGGTCATATGGCAATTGTGCTTTTGCGGTTCGGCCACCATTAGTTATATCCTGATAGATCCCGCTAACGGTCAATTTTTTTGCCACCCCAGCAACCTCTAAATGAACGATATCCCCCACCTTTTTATTCAGTTCCTTGGCGTTCAGGCCAGAAAGAGCGATCTCACTTGCACTTCTAGGAGTTCCTCCATGAACATACGAGAGCGGAAAAATAGTAAAGTCACCGGTTTCAACATTTAGCGATTCCCATACACCATCACTACCTAATACCTTAAATCTAGAAGTAATCAGTGGAGAAAATTTAGAGATGTCCGGGTCATTTTCAAGCTTGGTTATCATCTCATTAAAACGCTTCTCTATTTGGTTCGATTGCTGCAAATCTATGCGAATATCGCTCTGACCGACGCCCATATAAGAAACAAACCGGGGAGACTGAAGGGTATTCAATATATTCACTGGCACTAGAACGATAAACAAACTGATCACAAATACGAAGAACAATAATCCGTACATGGTGAAGCGCCCGTAAACATCTTTTACCCCGAGAAAAGCATTCACGTTAACAAATTTACGCTTGCTAAGTGAAAATCTGCTTGTGTTAATCCTTGCTTCACCCCTCGTACCTGACCGTAAAGCTTCTACGACCGTGATGCGATTAAAGCGTCTAAGAATCATCCGGCAAAAGAATACAACAACTCCAAAGATCAAACCTACCGCCAGGACAGGAACAAAATATTGAAGGATACTGGCAGGCGCAACGCCCAAATACAAAGTAATATTGGCTGTAAACAAACGCACCACACCTAAAGACAGTAAATATCCACATACAGAGGCGACGGCTGCCATCACGATATATTTTGCTAAATAAATGCTGCGAATATCTTGCTGCGTGATCCCAATCGCTTTCATGACACCTATCTCTCTGTAATCCTCTTCCAAGGTAGCGATCATCGTAAATCTGAGGCATAAAATAGCAATCAGCATCAGCAGAACACTTACCAAAATAATAACAACTGCGATAATCCCGTCCGTTAGTGCATTCAGCGTTTTAAATAAGGGATAGTCAATGGAGGGGCCTTTATTGGGCAGATTTGAGGATTGATACTCATTGCGGAAATCATTGAGCTTAGATAGATCCGTAAGCTGAAATTCAATCAGGTATTCAGGTTCGCCGAGCTTTTGTTTAAGCGCTGTAAAGTCAGCAGCATTTACGACAAAACGTTTGGAGCTGACCATGGCTGGATTCATTTGGACATCCCTTGCAAAATCAGTAATCACAAACTTTTTATCGAACTGTTCACCTAGAACGCTAACTACGTCGCCGATTTTCAGATTCTTTTGCTTCATATAATAAATGGGGACAGCGATTTCTCCTGCCGATACCTCAATCACCGTGTTCTCTAAATTCAACAGCAAATCAAACGAAGGGTTCTGCTCTACAAAGCCGATATCCATCACGCTGTTTGCTTCCGAGCCTTGGTTATTGCCTAGATAAACGTTAGATCCATCCAAGTTAAGCATCTCTACGGTTTGTTGATCTTTCACCAGTGGATTAGCGGCTGTAAAGCTCTCGATTGCTGAGCTGTCGATTTGTCCTGCGTGCATCTGCACGAAATGAGGAGCTTTGGATTTAATCAATAGCTGATTCAAGGACCCCGACAATTCTATAATCACTTGCGACGCTGAAGCAACAAGCAAAGCCGATAACATGATAAACACAAATAATCCGAAGGTAATGATTTTATTGCGTTGAAGGTCTCTTTTTACAATTCGTAGCAGCATTGACGGGCCTTCTCCTCTCCTTAGTTGAATCCACCTACAGATAATCACTTAGAATTAGTGTCACTGCGCGAAAATTTGGACTTCCGGAGACAAAGGCGGTCGCTATCGCTCCTACAGTTCCAAACTTTCTCTTCATTTCTTTCCTTTATGGTTTTTAATTCGTTTAATTATTCACGTTCAAGGCAGCGAATTGATTTCATTCGGGGGATCACAAATGCCATAATAATGATGAGCAAACCAGAGATGATAAATAATAAGCCGATTCCCCGTCCTTCCCCTGTGCCTATCACCTTACCTACTGATGAAGCAAGCAGACCTCCCTCTCGTAAAAGAGGATTAAACACTTGATCAGCCAATATGCCAGCAAAAGCATACGCAGCCACATAACCAAGTTGTGATAAAATGCCAATGATCCCCCATGCCCGCCCTTGTGTGTCATTTGGGATATGGTTGCGAATCATAACGTCAGCACTGGTATTAACAAAAGGTAACGTTGCAAAAAATAAAAAGCCAGCAGCTGTAATAAAAGCAACATTCGTGGTCAGTCCCACCAAAGAAAAAAACAGTCCGGCGAATCCTAGGCCGAGCGCTAATACTTTGATATATTTACGATCGATGCTAAAAACTCCAATAATCAGACTGCCGAGCAACATCCCTATAGCACTTACAGACAATACCGTGCCTAGAGTTTTCGTATCCGTAAAGGGTAGAAGCATAGGCGTATATAAGGTTTGGAGAAAACCCACATAAAAAGTAACGACAGACAAAATGATCGTAAGCTGCAGTACACCTTTCGTGTAAATAAGAGCATCCCAGCCCTCCTTCAAATCTTTTACAAACGACTGATTCGTTGGGACTCTGTGTTCAGTCTGTAGATTCCTGCGAACAGCCATCACTGCAAGAACTGTAACTAGAAAGGTTGAGATATCTATAAGCAGGATAGTTTTTATATCCATAAAGCTAAGAAAAATCCCGGCAAGGATAGGGGAAAGAAGATATTTTGAGGACGCAGCAAGCTGAACTAAACCACTAGCCTTGGCAAATTGCTCCTCTGTTAATAAATCTGTAATGGTAGCCTTGTAGGCAGGTTCAAGTAAGGATACAAAAATCGAACTAAACGTCACACCCAGACAAATCTGCCATAAATGAGGTTCACCCAGCAGCATGATGATGAGAACATATACAAGTCCAAAAGCAGATAACAAATCCCCTGCTATCATCATCAATCGCCGATCAAACCGATCCGCTAACACGCCGCCAAAAGGACTGAGCACAATGGAAGGGAGAAAAGCACATAAGGTTAAAAGTGCCACGCTAGAGGCGGTCTGCGTCATCTGGAACACATAAACCCCTAAGGTGAAAGCCGTCAACCCGCTGCCAATACTGGATATCCACTCCCCCATCCAAATGATCATAAAATTTCCGAAGGATTTGTTGTTCAGAATATTCCCTCTCCCCTACTCAAACATTTGAAACACATAGTCGAAGCTACCTTTCTCCGCCCCTAGCGTAATTTCCATCGTATAGATAAAAGCTCTTATCTTCTGGATGATTTCCTCAGGCTTCCACTTGAATATACCTTCATCAAAAAGAAATTGAGAGGTGATCAATAGAAATTCCATCGTCTCCCGGGGATACGGATTGTGAAACAGTCCCTCCTCTATGCCCTGCTCAATGACCTCCGTCAAAACAGGAGTTAGCCGCAAAATGGTTTCCACCAAGCTTTTCTGGTGCAGCTGTGCATTATCAGCCTGATGGAACTGCTCAATCATTTGGCTTTTTCTGTCCGTATCCGGCTTTTGCGCCATAATGATTTGCAGCAGCTTTTCATGAACAGTCAGCTTAGGATCTGCAGCAATTTGCTTAGCAGCTGCTACACCAGCATCAATAAATCGCAGCACAACAGCATCCATTACCTCTTCCTTCGATTTAAAATAATAGTAAAAGGTTCCCTTCGCAATACCTATAGCCTGCAAGATATCATTCACTGTCGTTTTGGTATACCCTTTCGTAAAAAACAGCATTTCTGCTGTATCCAATATTTCATTTCTACGTTCTTCCGCTTCTTTGGAAATTCTCATCTGAAACGTCCTCCATTCTATTGACCGACCGTCGGTCTATTCCAATTATATACAAATATCAGATCCTGTCAAGATTAATCCGGCATCACAAAAAAGAGAGAATTCCAAAAGCTACGTTATAGCAGCTGGAACTCCCTCTTTTTTGGATATACTGTTGGGTTTTACTGTTTGGTCTTGCTGCTGCGTTTTACTTTTAGCTTGCTCTTTGATCTGATCCGTTGAGCGAAACCTTTGCTCGCGTTGTAACACTAAACTTCGGTTGCTTAGATCACATTTACACTTAAGACGCAGCTTATCGGACACAGCTGACCTTATACGCTGCATTATCCCTCATTTGGGATCCTAACGGACCGCATAGCCACTATTGGCATGAAAAACGCCACAAAAGACCCCTTCCTCAAGGAATAGCTGCACTGGAGTCCGAAAACCAACTCAAAGAGCTATAAATCTGCAAATAGCGTCCTCTGGGTCCTTAAGCAACACGGGATAGGTATTCAATAGGTATTCAATAGGTATTAATTACCTAAGTTCGGACTAAGTGGCTTCCGGCTGCAGATTTTGCCCCCAAACGGCTTCCCTGTATAGAATGCTGCTATTTCGCATGAGCTTCTGCAATCCCGTCTCAAATAGATTATCTACTCCGCCGGAATGTACTAATGAAAATTTGCTGCCCAAGGAATAGGCTATATAATAATCCGCCCAACTGCTATAACGTTCTTGAAGCTGCCTTGCGGCTTCTATTTTGTATTCCCAGGCTTCTTCCTTCTTCAAATAATCCTCAACATAACCAATCCGGCTCAGATAAATTACCCATGCTAACCCAAAAGCAGAAATGTCACCAGAAGGCAACTGATGTATACCTTGTGCAACAACCTTCAGATTAACAAAATCCTCATGATCCTTATGTGCCTCAAGATATTTACTGCGTGAGGTTTCGGAAAGTGTGGCTAAACGAGCATGTAAAGATCTATATTCTGCACGGTTGCCATCTTCTAGAAGCCAGCGAATCTGGCGATGAAAGGAGTTAGCATCCTCGATATTCCATCTTTCACAAGCATTTTTGATTAATCCTCTTTTGAAGAAGACATTACTGAAATCAAACTCATAAACCACATAGTATCTCCCTAAGAGACCACGTATGCAGGTAGAGGAAAGACAGCGGAAATACATTTCCAGTCGTTTTCTTTGCTTAACATTGTATTCCTTCAGCATGTAGAGCCTCCTGATATTAGTTCGAGAATAGGTATGCTGTTTTGCAAATCTTCCTGATTTTCCATAGAAAAATAAGAATGAACACTGCATTGACAAGCGGGGGAAGCTCAGATACTGAAAAATAACATATGGTATATACCAAAATATAGAACCAGCTTAATTTCAGGAAAACCAATAGATAGAATAATATAGGCCCCATAATGTTCTTTCCAATGGTTACGAGCGAAGAGATACGAAGACGTTGTGGATACAGTTTTTTGTTCTTCAACATGTACTTATTCGCAAGGTAACGAAAATGAATGAACTCGTCCTTTTTAGACTCATTTGTCTCCGTTTGTGTAAGAGCTTCCTCAATTTGAGAACGTGCAATCTTACATTCCAGAATTAAACATTGCACATCTCTATTTCCAGCATCCTCTTGCAACAAATATTCACAATCCTTCATCGCTTCCTCATAACGCTGCAAATAGTAGAGAAGCCGCCCTCTTAATAAGTAACCGTCTCTTTCGTTAGGCCACATAGTGGTTACTCGGTCCAAGCACACCAGCGCTTCCATATAATCAGCAGTATCCAGACAATACTTAGCTCGCAATAATTGCAGATCCGGATCATTCTGAAACAGCTTATTTGCTTCGTCGAGCAGTTGACCCGCTTCAGTATGTTTATCCTCCATCAGCATGAATTGAGCGGATCGCCTCAGATTTAGATAGTGTTCTATGTCAAACTCAAGAGACTCCTGCAAAAGGAAACACTCATAACGCATCTCCATGCTTCCGTCGACTTGCCCTAGTATGTACTCGACTAACTTATTATCATAACGTTGAAGAAATATTTCCTTGTCCTCACGAAAATGAAAAAATGAATCCAAAGCCTCCCATACGGCATGAGGCAAATTCCGATGCTGATCAAGGAACAACATAAGCTTATCCCTTAGCCGATCGCGATGCTCTATACTCCACATGAAATCTTCATTCAAAAGTGAATGCCACGAAGCTTGTTTAATCCGGCGCGAGAAATCAGCATACAGTTCCCTAATTTGGCTGTCAAAAATAGCTGCTGGCTGTTCTTGAAGATCAGCATCAAGTTGGATGGGAAGAGGGCGAAATAGCGCCCACTCGTTCTCATGCGGTATAGAAGTTGCCCCTTCTACTTCTTCCTCGGTGTCTTCCTCCGCAACTTCTTGTTCTTCTTCCTCGCTTTCTTCCTCCTCAGCTTCATCTACTCGTATTACTTTTTCTGCTTGTATCACTATTTTTTCTATTTCTTTTGATATTGCTTCTGCTATTTCTTTCTTATCCTCACCTATAAATGAAGGGACAGTGCTTGCTATACGCTGCCCGGAGCGGGCCCATTTCACAGCTGTATCATAAGCTTCTCTAAGCTGCTGGTATCCTTCAGGGTCATCTTCGGGGTGATGCGATTTCAGTTTTTTGGCATAGGCCTTTTTGATGATAGCTAGTTCATCTGTGGGTTCAATCTCCAACATACTCCAGATTGTCATGTGAAGTATGACCACCCTTCAATTTCCGCCAATTGCTCATTGAAAGCTTGTGCTGCTTTTTCAATCACTTTCTCGTTCTGAGTATATAAAGCATCTTCGAATACTTTCAGACACTGTGCGATAAATTT
The DNA here is from genome assembly GCF_038002705.1 of Paenibacillus sp. FSL H7-0716. Lineage (NCBI taxonomy): Bacteria > Bacillati > Bacillota > Bacilli > Caryophanales > Paenibacillaceae > Paenibacillus > Paenibacillus sp. FSL H7-0716. The sequence goes on along the minus strand of NZ_JBBODA010000008.1, from coordinate 94,467 downwards.
CCGTTGGTCCCCAAGCACCTCTTCATATAAACGCTCACCTCTAGCAAGCAGAAGCCTGTTCTCGGTACGCTCACGCGGATGAATTTTGATACTCCGCAGTTCCAGTAAACGAGCTTCAATTTGCTTTTTAGTCATTGCACCAGCATTTTGCTCAATGATCATCTGATGCTTCTGACCTGTTGAAACGGTTGTAACCTCCACCTCAAGAATCCCATTTACATCATATGTATATCTGACATCTATACTTTCTTCTCCCCGAGGTGCTTGCGGAATCTGAAACTCCATTTCTCCCAGGAAAAGATTATTTTCAACGCGAGGACTCTCCCCCTGATACACATCCACACTTATGATCTTTTGATTATCTGCGGCTGTATATAGACGTTCTACCCGGCTAACAGGAATCGGAGTGTTACGTTCAATGATCGGAAAGTAATGTCCAGATGACGTTTGTCCGCTTGACCCTCTACGCAAAACACTGGTTCCTAATGTATAGGGGCAAACGTCCGTCAGTATCATTTCATCCAGCGCTTGATCACGCTGCTTCAGAGCTACCTGAACCGCAGCTCCCAGTGCGACGGTCTCATCTGGGCTGATATTCGCATAAGGCATTTTCCCGAACATACGGCTGATAATTTGCTTAATCAGAGGCATTTTAGTCGCACCCCCAATCATCACAATCCCATCCAGATCGGAAGGCTGCAGAGAAGCATCCCGCAATGCTCTTTCTATCGGCTGTCTTAGACGTATTAGTAACGGTTGTACCAATTGCTCAAGCTCTGAGCGTTCTATAGTCAGCACGTATTCTTCCTTCTTAATAACTATCCGCATAGTCGCAGCAGATTCTGTACCAAGAATTCGTTTACTCTGCTCAGCCTGCTTATACAAGATCGACCTCGTTATTGGTGTTAACGATTCCGCGTCCAGCTTATTCTTTTGGATAAAATAGGCCACTAGTATCTCTGTGAAATCTTCCCCGCCAAGATAGTTATCTCCGGCAATCGACTTAACATCCATTACCCCTTCGAAAAGCTCCAGGATAGACACATCAAAGGTTCCTCCACCCAAATCAAAAACAAGAAATGAAGTCTCCTGATTCTGATGCAGGCCATAAGCGAGTGCTGCCGCCGTAGGTTCACTAATAAGCCGCTCTACTTGTAAACCAGCCAGCTCAGCCGCTTTCTTAGTTGCTTTCCGCTGAACATCATTGAAATAAGCCGGAACACTGATTATAGCTTTCGTTACGGACTCACCTAGATGATTTTCCGCATCCTCTTTCAGTGACCGCAGAACAAAAGAAGATAACTCTTCAGGAGTAAAAGTCATCGTACCTAGCGTGTATTTCTTTGCTGATCCCATAAAGCGCTTAAAAGTCGAGGCGGTTAACTGTGGATGTGTAATCAGTCGTTCCTGTGCGATTCTTCCAACTAATACTTCTCCCCCTGCATCTACACTAACAATCGAGGGTGTTACATGCTCCCCGAGTACATTGGGAATAATTACAGCCTGACTGCCGTCCCAATAAGCAGCAAGACTATAGGTCGTTCCTAAATCAATTCCGATTGTTCTCACTACTATCTCCACTCCTTTTATATACAATAATATACAAAGAAAAGAGTCCAAGAATCGAAATGTCACTAATTCAACATATTTACATCCAGAGCATAATAATGAAATTGTGCTTCTGCAATAGACATAAAAAAGGTATCTCAAAAGCCACAATGGCTAATGGGATACCTTCATTTTTTGGTGGAGGATATTTTTCTGTACATCATCTATAAAAAACAGTCTCATTCGCTCTTTGGACGTCCTAACATCTGATCTATCTTCTCTTTTGCACCTTCCCATGAGGTCAATAATGGAAAAGCATATTGTTCACGGGCCCGCAAATTCCATGGATGCGGAATACAAAGCACTTTTCTTCCCTCCTGCAATGCTGGAACGAGGTTATGCACCCCGTCATCGATCAATAGATCGTAGTTAATAAGATTTTTTCGCTTACAGGTAAAGAAATTTTCAATCGGAATAAACGGCATATGCTTCTGCAGCCAGTTCCATTTTTCCACCACCGACTGGGGTTGGGCTGCCGTAACAATAATTACATCATAAGCGTTATGCAGTTTCTCCATTTCTCCTACGACATGTTCGTCAAACAGTTCAAGCTCTTCATACAGACCGGGCCGCCCATAGAAAATCTCTTGTGTACAATCCGGATGACGTAAATGATCCGTATTCCAATCAAGCATTTCCTCATACCGCAGCAGATGCGTGGGAAAATCATTATTATTATGGTATATGGCTCGCTTCACTAGATGGCAAATTGTATCATCCATATCTACTGCAATTATTGGCTTCCTCATCTGCGCCTCCATTATTTTTTTAGATTACACTTTAATTATATACAATGAAATTATGTTTTTCGTCGAGAGTTAATTAAAATCCCCGTTAATGTTTATTAAATGCTTCTACGCATTTTTGGCAGATACAAGCTTTCCCTCTCAGTTCTTCCGGGATCTGTTCCTGCAATTCGAGTGGAATTTCTGTATGGAAACACCAACAGTCACCGCTTTCAGCTCCACAACGATTGAATTCTTTACATAAAGGACAATGGCGTTCTTCAACCAGTATGTTCATCATATCCAAAATTTCTACTCCCCCAAAAATCACAAACTATTTTTCTTTGGAAAACCATATCAATAAAATAAATCCATCTTTTCTTATTTCATGCAAAGCTTTAACTCCTTCATTCGTAAGTGCGACCTGATTATAGTTTAATCCAACACCCATCCTTTGCCTATCATCCAGAAGGGATGCAAATCAGTGGTCGTTAGTATCTCTTCACCTATATGGATATTCCAGTATCTGGATTATTGGACCAGACCATATCACCAACTTGAACCTGTTCAATCGGCTTGGCACCTTCTTGGTTATTCACCAGTGTGCCAGGTGAGAAGCAATTACACGGGTTGAATTTATAGATTTGCCTGAATATCCGTGCTACAAGAATAAGTTTCTGTCCACGAACAAGATATAAAATGGAGTTGAGTCCATCAGGACCCGCCCCAAGGATAGGAATAAATCCACCATACCCAATCAAACGTTGCAGGTTATCCATTGTAGACATATTGGGATCATAAACAAAAGTCTCGGTTGTCACCCAGAACGGTAATGGGTACAATTTTCCTGTTGATCATAGTGAAAACAAGGTGGGTCGTCAGAATTAATGCATACTTTTACTTCGTTGTCTATTAATTTTTTGATTGGATATTTATCCCACAACAGATATACTTCTAAGCTTATATTAGAAGCTGGACATAGAGTAAGTAATATTTTTTTAACTACAACCATTCTAATAACTTTTCGTCCTCTACAGCACGAACACCATGATCTATTCTATCAAATGGTATCGATTGGATGGCATCCCAAATACCTTCTGGACCAACTTCTTCACCAACATGACCCGTAATAAAGAATCCATTTTCTTTTGCAACAGCAAAAGCCTCAGCTTGCCGATGAGCCGGATATCCAAGTTCTTGCATATCCATTCCCACAGCAATCAATGAAATCATATCTCTGTACTTCACTAACTCTTGAATATATTTACAGTTATCCTTAACTTGAGCTGTTCTATCGAGGTTTGCAATGAAACGTATATCAATATTATTAAACTTTTGTTTTACTAATTTTAAACCTTTAGCAAAGCCATTCATACAGTTTTTAGTGGAATTCCTCTACGTCCATAGCAAGCTGTGTAATCAAACATTGCTTCACGATAAATAATATTTTGTTCTACCATTTCACGAGCACACTCAAAGACCATGTCAGCGAAGTCATTTTCTGTTTGAATTGAAGAGATCGCTGTTAACACCACAGTAATAAATTCATTAGCAATAATTCTCAGAATACTATTTCGCTTTAATCCAAATATTTTTTCTTTTTCGTTAACTACTCTTGGCAGCTCCACATTAACGATTTGATTCATTAAAGGGATCTTATGCGTACAGACAATAACTGTTTTCTTATTAACGACAGCCCATCGAGCTGCAGGAGTTAAATTGACTCAATGATAGTTTTCAGACACGCCCTAAATGACAATATTAAAAAAAGTGGCGTAATGGCCTCCTCCTATGTAGGTGGGCTTAATAGTAGAGCCTTTATTCCGTTCCATGAAGATCACGGCATGATTAAAGCGGCTCAGCGGGATACCCTTACACTAGAGAAGCTGGAATCTATGACCTTTGGTCGAATTTGGCGGCCTGCTCGGATATGCACCAGTTATAGCAGTAAACGGCTTCAACTGCGCGAACTTCGTTAATCGTGGCGGACGAATCCCAGCTCCAATTCATAGCTTTAAGAATTAATTGAAACCTCAAACAGCAAGTCCCTATTTCACTTCACTTAGGAGACTTGCTGTTTTTTTGTGTTAGTTGGTCAGTCGTAGAAAAAAACTTTAGCTGAATGAAGAGGCATATCATTTGATATCCCCCTTTATCCATCTTATTGCAATTAAATCAAACCGTTTCCATTCTATTTGAACTGGAACCAAGTTAAATTTGCAACTGTGGTTGAATCTGACTTAACAAAAGTAACATATACCGTATGGGTTCCTACAGCTGTCCCGGCATTAAGCGAGATATTCTTGACTGACCATGTCTGCCATCCGCCTGTGGTTTCTGCCGTCCAATAACCCAGCATAGTGCCTGTAGGGCTGTCCAAGTGGAATTCTATTCTTCCGCCGGAATTAGCGGATGCAACCTTCAAATCAATACTTGTTTTAGCTGTACTACCAAAATCTACATTTTTAAATGCTATATAGTCGCCATTACTCCCTCCACCAACATCCAGCCCACCATCAGTGCTTGCCTCATAGGATATGACACCTGAACTAAGGTTATAGCCTTCCGCTTCAAATTTCAATGTGTTGAATTTTGGAGCTTCAGCATAGCTGTTAGTATCTGTTATTTTCAATTCTGTCAATGTAGTTGCCGCAACTCCACCGACGCGAACATTGTTTAATGTAACTCCGGAGACAGTAAATGTATCACTCCAACCCTTCATTACTGAAATTTCACCTAAAGCGCGTAAATTGATATTATTATAGACCACATTTTTTATCGGACCGCTTTTTGCAGAAAGATCAAACCATCTGGAGTGAACACCGGATCTTGGCCAGAAGCCTTCTACATCTATATTGTCAAATATGATGTTTTGTGCTGGTGTAGTCCCATAAAGATGACCTACCGCTAAAGCGCGCCAGCACCTGTATACATAAGAGTTTTTAACAACAATGCCATCCTGAAGCTGTTTAACTCCATCTCCAACCTTAAATGCTCCACATCTGCTCCAAGCCAAAGCATCATCCACAACTACATTTGACTGGTTTTCAGGACTTCCCGGCCAGTTTGCAGCTATATCCGTAGTTGCTACATCCCATGTCTTAAATGAGTATGTGTCATCCTCCGATACCGCTACCGTGTGCTTTATTAGTACATTCTGGCTCTCTTGAATGTCTATTGCATCATTTTCATAATCAAGTTCATTGTTGTTGAAGTGCTTTGTATTCTGGAATGTGACGTTATTGGATCTTGTAACTATGGTAGCCCAGCCCCCGCTGTCTCTTATTGTTATGCCGTCAACCGTGAAGTTGCTACACTGCAAGGGTACAAGAATATTGTTCAAATAATTCTTTGTATTTCTCATATAATGGCCATTGCCGTCAATAGTCCCCCTGCCGTATATCTTAATATTGTTTGCATTTGTTTCGGTGTAAATAAACCATGTTCCATCCTTACCCAGAGAATTCTTATGAAAATGGGTAGTGTAATCGCTCGGATTTCCTGAACCCCTTATAACAGAACCACCCTCCAGATAAACCGAAACATTGCTTTTTAAAACAAGGTTTCCGCACTTATAAACACCGGCTGGAACGTATACTATACCGCCACCTGCTGCGTTAGCCGCATTTATGGCGTTTTGTATTGCAGTTGTAGCCATAGCGGCACCGGTACTGTCGGCACCGTATTGAGTTTTAACATTGTATATACCTGTACCGGATGAAGCCGGAACATTGGTTTCAAGAGCATCTGCCGCAATAACCAGATCTTTCAGGTTATTGATTTTAACTATAAGATATGTTGGTGATGAAAGTGTAAAAGTAAGTGTATTTCCACTCTTTGTTGCAGTAATTCCCAAAGCTTTGGGAGAAATATTATAGGTATTGATTGTCTCGCTTGCTGTTATTGTGATTGTAGTAGTACCTGAAAAAGAGAAATTACAATAATTATAGTTTACAAATACCGCCGAAGTGTCGATTACCGGTATATTTGTAGAGTCTGCTGTTACCGTGTATTGACTGGTCGTGGTATAGATCGACGGTAATGGATAGCTTACAATTGTATCCGCCGCTCTTGCTGTCAAAGGAACGACAGCTAAAAGACTGGCGAGCATACAAACAATTAAGCTTAATAATTTTAACTTTTTCAGCATAAATAAACACCTCTTTCATATTTTTAGGAAATACTCTGTCATCAGTGAATAATGATTTCACCAGTGATGCTCTATTACTCTTTTCATAAAATCGACATATTCCTGTTCAGCTTAGGAAGTGGCAGAGTAATACTAACCTTTTCTGCATCAGCAAAGTTTCCTTTTAAAATACGGTCCCGGTTTTGTTGCACCTTGTGCAGAATTTCTGCGTTGGTCGCTACTACTGAGCTGTATTGTTGCATTTTATGGATAATCTCCTCACGGTCGCTGTTGTTGATTTAGCATTGTTGCACTTCATGCACAAACTCCGCGCAAGCCGCTCCAATCATGGCACATGGCCCCACTGTTACTCCGCATTTCCGCCCTCAGCCTGCTTCCAATCTTATCTATGCTCCGGCTCCAGACAGAGTCGGAGCAGATCGTCCACATGGGCCGTTGCCAGACATTCTACCGTATCCGCAGAGCCATAATAGATCTTGACCTCGCCGTTATCCTCCAGAATCATCCCTCCCGGAAAAATCACATGATTGCGGAAGCCCCCGCCAATCTCATAGTCTGTCTCCGGTGCCAGCAACGGCTGCCTGCTCATGCCGATCACCTTGCGGGGGTCCTCCAGATCCAGCAGCATAATTCCGGCGGTATAGCGCTTCTTCCAGGTGTCCTCCCAACCATGCTTGCCTCTGGCGGGGTCCACATCCACCGCATGGAAGGTGGTCAGCCAGCCCTTATCCGTCCGGACCGGAGGGGCGGCCGGACCGACCTTGTCATTGGCAAACGGCACCTGCTCGACGGCGAGCAGTAGGCTGGAGTTGCCCCAATGCTTCAGGTCCGGAGACTCGGAGATCCAGGCATCGAAGCGGTCCCTGCCGCCGCGGCTGTATACCGTGAAGGGACGCTCCAGCCGGACATACTTGCCGCCGATCAACTCGGGAAACAGTACCATATTGCGCAGGTCCGGTGTAGACAGGCTGAGCACCTCGAAGTGTTCCAGATCATCGGTAACGGCAATTCCGCCGCGGATGCCATGGTGCGTATCCACGGCAAAACACATATAACAACGGCCGCCGATCACGGTCAGGCGCGGGTCGTAGGCGCGGATAATTTCCTCGTCATGCATTTTGAACACTGGCTTCGGGCCGGCGGTCCAGCTCAGCCCGTCGTCACTGTAAGCAATGCCGAGATCCGTGGTGTGGTGCGGTTCAAGCGTCTGATCGGCCAGTGAGCCGTAATCATTGCGAAAGATCATCACATATTTGCCGTTAAATTTCGTTACACCGGCATTGAATACCAGTGCGGTGGGGTAAGGAATCTTCGCTGCAGCCAGCACCGGATTGCCCGGATACCGCCGGATGAACGGGGCAGATTGCAGAATCGCCGGAACGTGTTGAGTCATGGGGTGTACCTCCTTGAATGTTAAAGATGGATTATGGGTTGCGCAGGGCCGGACCGCTACCCTTTGAGGGAACCGGCCGTCATCTGCATGAAGGATTTGTTGGCGAACAGATAGGCCACGAGAATCGGCAGAATGGACAAGCAGGCGCCCGCCATCATATAGTGGGTCTGGGAAGCGGCCGAAATCCCGTATTTCAGATTCGCCAGCCCGACAGTCAGCGTCTGCAGCTCCGGCTTCGTCATCGTGAACACGAGCGGCAGCAAATATTCATTCCACGCGCCGCGGAAGGTGAACAGCGCACCTACACCGAGTCCGGGTCCAAGCAGTGGCAGAATAATTCGCCAGAAGGTGCGGCCAGGGGAGCTGCCGTCCATCAGCGCCGCCTCATCCAGCTCACGGGGAATCCCCTTCATGAAGCTGGACAGAATGAAGAAGATCGAAGCATGGGCGGAGATCAGAATCAATATGACCCCCCACAGGCTGCTGTGCAGATGAAGCTTGACCATCAGATCAAACTGCGGACGCAGCACGACCGCCCCTACCGCCACGAACATAGTGAAGGATTGCAGGCCGATATACAATTTCTTGCCTGCAAAATCCATCCGGTCCACCACATAAGCCGCCATGGATGATACCAGCAGCGTGCCAACCACCGCCGCCAGAGAGACAATCAGGCTGTTCAGCGTATATCTGGAGAAATTCGCCTGCGCCCAGGCTTCGGCATAGTTCGAGAAGTGCCAGCTATCCGGCAGGAAGGTGGCTCCCGCAGTCAGTTCGGCATTTGTCTTGAAGGAGCCGAGAATGGTGATAACGACCGGAATCAGGGTGATAAAAGCAAATGCCAGCAAAAAAATCCACAGGATGATATTGCCCAGTATGGTTCTTAGTCTCATAATATCCTCTCTCCTCAATCGGTCTGATTCATACGTCTGGATGCGTAGAAATAAATGAGCGATATGATCCCGACGATGACCGCAGACACGAAGGCGACCGCACTGCCGTATCCGAACTCTTGGACCTGGACCGCCGCGCTGCCTCCGCCGACAGGGAAAAATAATTTGTACAAATACAGGAACATCACCTCTGTCTTGCCTACGGGACCGCCTTCGGTCAGCACCATAATGCTCTCGTAGCCCTTCAAAGCTGTAATGATCGCCAGCATAATGACCATCTGCATGACAGGCCCGAGCATTGGCAGGGTGACATAGCGGAACTGCTGGATTCTGCCTGCTCCGTCCAGGGAAGAGGCCTCATAAACATCCTCCGGGATATTCTGCAGACCGGCGAGGAAGAGCAGCATGTAATTGCCGACCGCCCCCCAGGCTGCAACCAGAATGACGGTGAGCATGGCATATTTCGGCCCCAGCCAGTCCACACCGGAATCGGAAAGGCCCGAACGGATCAGAAACTGGTTGAGAATCCCGTTATACGAGTTAAAGATCGTGAAGAAGACTACGGCCATTACGGCAGTACTGATGACGGTCGGCATGAAGAAAATCCCCCGCAGCAGCTGTCTGCCCCGCAGCCCTCGATTCAATATGGCGGCCAGCAGCAGAGCCAGCGGAATGGTGATCAGCAACTTGCCGCCTGCATAGACAAACGTGTTCACCACCGACTCCCAGAACTGGGTATCCTTCAGGATGCGTCTGAAATTAGCCAGCCCGGTAAACCGGGCCGTTCCGAACCCTTTGTAATCATAGAACATATAGCGGAACGCCCAGGCAATCGGATAAATCCCGAGGACCAACGTGAGCAAGGCACTTGGAAAGATAAAGCTGTATGAAAATAAGGCTTGTTTTGTTTTGTTCATCTGGTTTCTTCCGGCTCCTCTCCCTTGCGGCCAGAGCAGAGGGAGAGGAAAGCTGCTTCCCCATCCCTCTGCTTTGGCCTATATCTCTATCCCTAACCTTCCGTCTACTTGGCGAACTTGCCGCCCAGTGCGGCGGGGTCAAAGCCGGCATCCGGCTCGGCCTTCACGCCATCATTCGCAATCACGCTGTCCAGTGCAGTGTTATAGCGTTTGTTCAGATCGGCAATAATCGCCTTCAGATCGCCGCCGTTCAGCATATACTTGAAGAAGGCGTCATCCGATTTCATCCCTTCCGGTGCTACAGACGGATAGACCGGCCACACTCCATCGTGCTTGTTCGGCAGGAAGCCTTCAATGCCGTTCACATCCGGTGTCTTGGCTACTGCGCTGACGGATGGAACCATGGAGATGCCAAAGCCTTTTTCCTGATAATCCGTCAGCACCTGATCGCCGTACATGAACTCCATGAACTTCCAGGCTGCTCCTTTGTGCTCCGACTTCGAGCTCAGCGCCAGCCACTGCCCCCCGAGGAAGCCCGAAGCCCCCTTCACGGTGCCGTCGATGGTCGGAACCGGAGCGGCTGCCCAGTCAATCTTGGCCGGGAACTGATTCTTGTAGACGCCCGGCTCCGAGGAGTAGGACATATACATTCCGATTTTGCCCTCTGCAAACTGCGACCGCAGCGGATCAATATCCAGTGATTCCACACCCGGCAGCATGCTGCCGTTGTCCCGGATCTGCTTAAAGGCATTGATGATCGGCTCGAAGCCGCTGAAATCGTAGCGGGCCGTCTTGAAATCATACCCGAAGCCGCCGTAGCCGCTCATCTCCGCAATCACCCGCGCCGAACGCCCGAACGCGCTTCCGGGGCTTTTGAAGTTCTGTGCGAAGCCGTAAGCGCCATCCGCTTTACCGGCTTCCGTCAATTTTTTGGCGGTTTCCACCAGCTCCTGCAGGGTAGCCGGCGGATGCTCAACGCCTGCTTTGGCGAACAGATCCTTGTTGTATACAAGACGCATGGTTGTTCCATAATTCGGCAGACTGTAACGCTTGCCGTCGAATTCATTCAGATCCGGCATGGCCGGGAATTTCGTCTTCAGCTCATCGGTGAGGAACTCGTCAATGGGAGCGAGAAAGCCTTTTTTGTAGAAGGTCTGGATGGTATTCTCCTTCACCCGGATTACATCCGGCGCATCGGAGGTCTGGAAGGACAGATCGAGTGCGGTATCGAAGTCGTCGCCCTTGACGACCAGTTCCACCTCAATCCCGTCGGTATTGGTTGCGTTGAACTCGGCTACCTTGTCCTTCACGAAATCCGCATCATGACGGTCGCCGGTCCAGTAGCTGATTTTGGTCTTGTCCCCCGAGCCGCCTGTCTTCCCGTCTCCCTTACCTTCTGCAGCATTGCCGCCGTTACCGTTGCCGCAGGCTGTCAGGCCAAGTGCCAGGACCAGGCTCAGAGATGTTATTAGCATACGCTTCATCATTGGTAGTTCCCCCTTATATATCCCTGCTGTATTCGCTTACAACCTGATTATAGACGGATTGGCGCATCCGGATAAGGCGGGTAAGCCCACTTTAAGGGCAGATTTCTGCAGAAGCTTTATACAGTGAAGGGAGGCCACCTCCGCCCTGCGGACATGCCTCCCCTGCGCATTCTTATTCTTTTCCAAGATAATGCAGTTTGAACTCGGACGGGGTCATTCCGGTATATTTCTTAAACACCTCGCTGAAATAGCGCCTGTGCTCATACCCAAGATCCTGGGCGATCTCCTGAACCTGCCGTCCGCTGATCAGCATCGCCTTGGCCTTCTCCATCTTCTCGTGCATCACATACTGCTGAAACGAAATCCCCTGCACCTTCTTGAACAGGTTGGAGAAATACCCCTGGCTGAGGTTAATCTGCTTCGCTACCTGCTCCAGCGACAGTCCCGTATCCAGATGGCTATCGATATAAGCGGCGGCCTGGCGGATAATCCGCGTGGACTCCAGGGAACGGGTCTCTGTAACCAGCGCACAGGCCTCCCGGCACAGCCCGGACAGCAGGTCCCGGATATCCTGCAGGGAAGGATGCACCTGGTTCTTCATGACGGCAATCCTGCGCTCCAGCGGCTCCACCTGCCCGTAGGGGAACTGCTCCAGCAGGACCCGGCAGATCCTGTATCCCAGCTCATAGCCGACGCTTTCCACATAACGCGGCTCAGGCAAAAGCCCGCTGTCCAGCAGCTCCGCGAATAGCTGATCGAGCATCTGCAGGCTTTTGGCAGAATTGCCGGAACGCAGGGCGAACAGCAGCTCCTGCTCGGCGGCGGCGGAGTAGCTGTGAAGTGCGAGCGGTTTATTCTCGATATTGCTGTAAATGTAGACCCCGTTGCCTCCGGTGTAGAAATGATAACCCAGCGCGCTAATCGCCTGCCTGTACGCTGCGCTCAGCTCCTGAATCGCCGCTGCGCCCAGCCCCACACCAATGGAAAGCGTGTGCCGGGAGAACCGGCTTACATTCGTGCAGCAGGCCTCCGTAACCAGTGCGGCCGTATCCGGGCCCGAGCCGTTCATGATGCAGACATACCGGTCTGTCGCCTCCCGGATGATGACGCCGCGGGTCCAGGCAGAAATCGTCTCTTCGAGAATATTGTGCAGGCTGAACCGCAGCAGCTCGACCTCCTGCACAGGCTGGCCGCTCAGTTTCTCCGTGAAATGATCGATTTCGGCGACAAACACGAAGAAATCATGCTGGTCCAGAGGGATATCGAGATAGGCCCAGCGGGAACGTGCATCCGATTCTGTCGTCTGGTGGTGCAGCAGGAAGATGAGATATTCCTGGCGGAGAATAGGCAGACTTTCTCTGATTTTGGCCTCCATCACAGCAAGTCTGGTGGTCTCCTGACGCTCCTCCCGGCACAACTCCCTGGCCTTCAGCACAGCCTGCATAATCTCGTCCAGCGAAAAGGGCTTCTTGACGAAATCAAGCGCCCCTAGTCGGATGGCTTCCTGGGCATAAGAGAACTCCGAGTAGGCGCTGAGGATAATAATCTTGCAGTCCGGAAGCACCTCCAGAATCGCCCGGGTCATCTGCAGGCCGTCCATTCTTGGCATTCGGATATCCGTCAGCACAATGTCCGGCCGGGTCTCGCGGATAATCTGCAGCCCCGCATCACCGTCAAGCGCCGTACCGACGACCTCAATACCGTGCTCCTGCCACGGCGGCTTGCGCGAGACCATCTCCACCACACTTTTAATATCGTCGATTACACATAACTTGAACCTTTCCTGCTCCAGCTCCCAGTCCATCCTTCATCTCTCCTCCCCTAACGGAATCCACAGATCTGTCCGTGATCCCTTACATGGTTCGCCGCCAACGTCCATACGTGCTTCGGCCCCGTAATACAGCGCCAGCCGATGCCTGATGTTGAACAGGGCATAACCTTTCCTCGACTGCGGAGCCCTGACCATCCCCTGCTTGACCCGTGCAGCATCAAGACCCCGCCCGTTGTCGGTAATGCAAATATGCAGCAGTTCCTGCTCCCGGCTGACCGTGATGTCGATCCGGCCGCCGGCGGTCCGGTCGCTGAACCCGTGCTGAATGCTGTTCTCCACCACCGGCTGCAGGATAATCTTGGGCAGTAGGCAGGACAGCAGGGCCTCGTCCTCAACAGTCACCGTGTATTCAAACAACCCTTCATAGCATTTCTGCTGAATGGCGAAATACTGCTGCATGTGGGACAGCTCATCCTCAAGGGGAATCAGATCCTTGCCGCCGCTGAGCCCGATCTGAAACATCTGCGACAACGACAGGATCATCTCATTCACATCATCATTCTCGCCCATGACCGATTTGCAATAAATGGTATTCAGAGTATTGTACAGAAAGTGCGGCTCCATCTGCGCCGTAAGTGCGCGGATCTCTGCATGACGCTTGTCCTCCTCCTTGGCCTTCACATCTGCAATCAGCACCTTAATCTCCGACATCATCCGGTTGAACTGATAGCCGACCTGGGCAACCTCATCCTCATAACGGCTCTCATAAACTACGCTTAGCTGGTTTTCCTCGACTCTGCGCATCAGCCGCCGCAGCTTGAACAGCGGCTTAAGCAGCACAGACGTCAGCTGATTGGAGATCAGCCAGGTGGCCAGCAGGAAGAATGCGATGACATAGAGGGTGATGCGCTGCACCCGCTGCAGCTTGCCCAGCAGCTGGTCCCTCGACTGCATGCCTGAGATGATCCAGTCCGGCGATGCCGCTGAGCCTGTATAATTAACCAGATACTCCTTCCCGCCATAGCTGTAGTTGTAATCCTTGGGACCGGCTGCTGTCCCGGCTCCGGCAAGCATCGGCTTCCAGGGGAACCTGCCTTGGAAGGGCCAGTGGGACTCCACCACCGCCTCGCCTTCCCCGCTCACCAGGTAATAATCCCATCCCGCTTGTTGTCCCCCTTTATTCAGCAGCTCATTTATCCGGCTCTCCCTGATATTGACCACAATAAATACATTGCTGATCGGTGTGTAAGGGTATTCATAAATTCCCCGGACCACGAAGGAGACCACCCGCTGGCTACCCGTGAATAACCGGTCATAATGTCCTTTGGCCCAGTAGCCGCCCGGCTTCCCCTTGCTCAGACCATATAATTCCGAGTCGTAGAATGAATGGTCCTGCGCCCGGGTCTGCGTAGTGGAATAGAAATCGCCTATCGGGGTAACGATCAGTACATTCTCAATGATCGGCTGATTGAACGTTGCCTGGGAGAGCACATATTGCAGATCCGACAGATGCACATAGTAATTCGACACATCATGGCTGAACACATCGAGCATCATCTTGCGGTACGCATCGCTCAGCATCAGGGACTGCACGGACAGCGCCACATCATTCAGGCGGGAATCCAGCAGCTGTGCCGTCTTGCTTACGGTCTCCTGGCTGCCCGCGTAGGCATTGTCCTCGATCTCCTGCGCGGCAATCCAATACGAGAAGCTGCCCATTGCACTGATGGACAGCGTGATCAGCACGATGAACGAGAACAGAATTCTCTGCTTGATGGATATCCGGTAATACCTGCTGACGATCTGCCGCCGGATCTGTCGGCCATAGGCTGTGAATTTATTCATAGTTCCCCCTTCTTGAGCATGTGTTTGTATGTTTGTATGTTTGTCTGTTCTTGTCACTTGTACCATACGGCTGCTCCAGCCCGGCGTCAAGACAGGGCATGACTATTTAGCTGATTCTGTCCCTTATTATCAATAGGCAGGGGGCCTCCGCTTAACATGGTGCGGATTCATTAATCATGGCTCAGGTTGACGGGAAGCTACGCGATTGAGTAATTATGCTTGTGACGGTCAGTCCATTCCGTTTGATGCCTTTCTCCGGCAAATGTTGAACGATCCAACAGTAGCAGAGCTCACTGATTTTGTTGCCTCATACGTAAAAAATAATACAATTAGCCAAACTGACGGTTTCAAGGGCGATTCTATGAAGCATGAAACAGAGATGGGGGGAACGTTGAGCGAAGTCCTGCCCCAACTGAATACTGGCGGCAACGCAGTGTTCACTTATTATGGCGGCAAGCAATCTGGTCCGCTTCATGTGGTATTCCATGTATAGGTCTGGGAACAATAAATTGCTTCCATTTGCTGCTTCGACACCTGGATGAATAAGGGCTGGGACCAGTTGTTGGCATTACGATTGCGGATGTAGAGCGCTATTGAGACCAGGAACATTGACGGATTGATCGAACGACTGGCTGACGACTATGCGGCCCGTCTTCTGGATACCGGACATCGTCAATTTCAGCTAATCGGCTACTGTTTGGGAGGACTGATCGCGGTTGAAACAGCTGGTCGTTTGTTGGAGGCAGGGACTGGAGGTTGTAGACTTGGTGCTGGTAGACAGCCATCCTGTTTTTCATTCCATTGAAGATGAATTAGCAATGGAAGCGCTATTAGTATCGAACCTTAATAACTCACTGGAGCAGACCGGTTTTGTCGGAGTTGCCTCGGGACAACTTATTCGCGACCTACAGACAGTTTTTCTGTGAAAATAAGGGGAACTAGACGAATGGACGAATTTTAGTTTTTGGAGTCGGCCTTCTAAGTAAGCTTCTTTGTTTTTCAGCATGCTATAGGCTATGACCAGTAGGGTTCGTGCCATAGCAATTGGCGTTAGCATGAAAGAAGTACAAGAATGGCTAGGTCACAGTGTCTATTCCACCACAGCCAACATCTATGCTCACTTGGAATTCAGTTTTAAGGTCACTTCCGCAAACCGAATGAATGAAGTAATAAAAATAGTCCACCAGATTTTTAATCTATTGAACTGCTCTTAGTAAAGGGCGAGAGGACTCGAACCTCCACGGTTTCCCTCTCGATTTTGAGTCGCGGCTGCTATTGAGAAGATAGCAGAAATCAAGTCCAAGAAGAGGAGTTTAAAGACCGCTAAAAATCCTTGTAGAATCAAGGTTTTTAGCGGTCTTTCTGGTCTTTTCCAAGCCCGTAAGGGTTCCCGGCATCTGGGCAAAATGAAGCTTTTTGGGACGTTGGAGAGAACTCGGGAAGAACTCAGAAAGAACAACAACAGAACGGCCCGCTCCCTACCATTGACAAAATAATGAAGCATCTGCGTAGGGCGTATCTGAAAACTATCATTGAGTCAATTTAAAAATGGAAGCTATGTATATAAACGCGAGGAATGACTTAGCCAACTTATCGTAACGAGTGGCCACACGGCGAAAGTGTTTGAATTTATTGAAAAAGCATTGAACCAAGTGGAGTTCTTTCTACCGATACCAATCGACCTTCCATGGATGTTGACTATTCGTTTTAGGCGGAATGGTGTAAGTGGCCTGTTTAGTCGTAATCCAGTTCCGAATCGCTTCTGAGCCATAGGCTTTGTCGCCAAGAATGTGACTTCCAATAATACTTAACTCCTGAAGCAATTCAATCGCTGGAAAAGAATAACTTGACCACCCGTCAGTAGAAAAGCTAGAGGGTTGCCTAATCCATCGACCATGGCATGAAGTTTGGTCGTCTTGCCGCCACGACTGACGCCGATGTGTTGGTTTACTTCGTGTCCATCTGCGTTTTTTTTGCACCGGCACTGTGTCGGTGGGCTTTGACCGATGTAGAATCGATGCTCAAGTTTTTAAAATCGGGTTCGATGTGAAGGGCTTGGAAGATGGCGATAAGGAGTCCGGAGTCTCTCCATTTGCAGAAACGACTGTAGGCCGTTTTCCATGAACCATAACGTTCTTCCGGCAAGTCTCGCCATGCCGCACCACTTCGGGCAATCAAGGAAAGGCGTTAAACATCGTACGATTGCTTAATTTCGACGGTCTTCCTGTTTGATAGGGGGAACATGTCCTTTATTTGTTCCCACTGTTCATCGGTTATTTCATACCGTCTTGGAATCATGCTTGTTTCCCCATTCGTTTTTCTCATATCATACCATAGGATTCTTTAGTTTTCAGACACGACCTAGATAAAGCGTAAGCAAGATTGTATGCAGTGGTCGTTTTGCCTGTACCGTCGTTTTGGACATTTCAATTCCCTCCCTGAAAACAGTAGGCTATTAAAATGAGTAAAAAAGATTTTATATCTTTCTCCTTTAACTGTTTCGCTTCTCTTCAAAGTCAGTCAAAACTGGCTCGGGAAGTTTGCGTTTCAAATGTGCCAGTATATGCTCAAAGCAATATACCAATGATTCGCGGTTTAAGTTCGGTATCCGTCCTAGCAACTCCCACTCGGCATTAGTCAGATTCTCTTTACACTTCAGGCATTTATGGTTTGAAACCGCAAATGATTGTATTGGAGCGGCTCCATCCTCCACTCCTGCAGGTGGTCCACTCTGTTGTAAATGTGCAAGCGCTGGTTTCCCTGCCCAGCCCTCAAGCTTGTAGGGGGCGAGATCCTTCCATCCCATCTCATAAGTATCAATCGCGTCGATAAAAGCTTCATTGACTGCCTGATCGACCGCTGTACGTATTAACTTGGGCTCGGCAGCAGGATCTCCATTCATAATCGATACTCCGTAGCCATCACGAGTATAGGGTCCAATTCTCAATTCGATCTGTATAGACCTGATTGGGGATATAAACTCCCTTCTTATCTTTTCGGTGTGTTACTGTCCCTTCCGGAAAGCGCTGCTTCAGCGAAGCTATGATCTCCTGATAGTTATCCATCCTCTCATACCTTTCTATTAGTCATATTTTTTCATGATTTTAGAAAATCGTTCATAAACCTGGATGGCCATGTTTACTTTCTATCCTACATAGTGACTTACTTGCTACCATGGAAGAAGTATATAATCCTTGCAGGTTTGATTGCTCCGAACCAATTCATGAACCGCAAAATGCGGAATACGGAGCATATATCTTTACCTTAAATGCGCTGGCCATTAGATTCCGGGTGGCAAAAATCACACCCACTAAAGTCGGGCAATTTGTGACACTATGGGAGCGAATTGGAGATCATCCCTCTCAGATCCTACTGATCTCTTCGTTATAAGTACACGAAATGGGAATCACTTTGGCCCATTTATTTTTCCAAAAGCTGTCCTAGGAGAACAAGATATTCTATCTGATAAAGGCGAAGGTGGAAAAAGAGCTTTTCGAGTCTACCCGCCTTGGGACAATCCCACGAGTCGCCAAGCTCAAAAAACGCAAACATGGCAGTCGGAATAGTTCTTGGATATCCCTGCAAATAAACCCATAGACTACCTTCGTGCGCAAGCACTTTACGGTTTACCTGTAAATCTTACGGTCTGACCTATCTCCTCCACATGTTCTTTATCGCCCTGCAAAATAAAATAATAGTATACATCATCTCCTATTTTCACTGCTTCGGGATATTTAATTATAAGCGCCGCTTGATGATTCCATTCCTCTCCTTGGTCAGTAGAAGGCATAATCAACTTTGCCTTCTCTTCCTCTTTTAACCCCTCTAATGTCAGTTCAGTGATTTGTGGATTGGAGCCATATGGTTTCAGCTGATGGGAGGCAATGATTTCAGCTACTTCATCTATTGATTGTCCCTCTCCAGACATAGCGGATAATTGAAAAAAACCATCCTCCCCCTGACCCTTCTCATCATCTGCTGAATCGACGACCCATTCCGTTGGATACTTCAAAGAGACTCCATAAGCATTGAAAGTAAAGGTTGCAAGCCCAGTTTGCGTAACCAGCATACCGATTACAATACCTGCAAGTGCAATAACCACGATAACCAACACCCAAAGCCACCGTTTTTTGTATACATTTGTTTTCACGATATCCCCCTAAATCAATAATTAGTTGACATGTACAATATTAGGAAATAAGATATAAACAAACATATGAGCAATCATTCATATGTATTGGTAAGGAGGAAATCATAATGAGCGATCTTAAAAATATCCTATCTCTACTTCTTTTCTGCATCTTCCTAATTTCTTATCTATTAAAGCTCCTCATACTTTACAAGAAAAACCACATTAAAGGAAACGTTCTGGCTAAAGGCGCTAAGCTATCTAAGATCCATTATACCGAGCTATTGGTAAAAACCTCTACTTTTTTATGGGGCGCAGCATGGTTTGTTTTTTCCGTAGCAGAGTCCTTTATGGTTACACTTGTAGGCAAAACGTTTGATATTCCTGTAATTCACTTTAGCGGTGTTGGTGTAGCTGCCCTCGGATGTTTTATTTTCATTCAAGCTATGATTGCTATGCGCACTTCATGGAGAGTTGGGATTGATAAGACTACTGTAACCAAACTCATCACACACGGTATTTATAAATATAGTAGAAACGCTGCATTTGTCGGGTTTGATCTCATGTTTTTGGGATTGTATCTGATGTACCCCAATCTGTTAACACTCCTAATATTCATTCTTAACATTGCCGCGATTCATTTACTAATTCTTCAAGAAGAGCAACATTTAAAGTCCGTATTCGGAGATGAATATAGACAATATGCCAATAATACACCTAGATATTTTTTATTTTAAAATCTTTTATCACAGCTCCGATAATTTATATTCGCTATATCATTTTACATTTTTTACAAGACAAGAAAACATTCTCTTAATGTAACTACTATAATATGAGACTGTAAACATACATTAGGAGGGAAATTATGAAATCACCGAAAAAGTATGGCGTCAAAACAGCAATTGTAGCGACAGCGGCAACGGCTCTTTTTGTATCCAGCATAGTCACTACTCATGCACCTAATCAAGCAGACGCAGCATCTTCGAACACAAGAAATGTAATTCTGTTTATTGGAGACGGAATGGGTGCTGCTCAGCGTGATGCCATCCGGCTTGCCACCGTAGGTGAAAAAGGAAATCTAGCAATGGATTCGATGCCATACGTTGGATTAATTCATACAAGCTCCACTGTCCCTGTTACAGATTCGGCTGCTTCTGCTTCAGCCTATGCCAGCGGTGTGAAGACTTATAATGGCGCTATCGGAATGGACGCCGATAAAAAAAGTGTTAAGACCATTATGGAATATGCTAAAGATGCCGGGAAATCAACAGGTGTCGTTACTACTAGTCAGATTACAGACGCGACTGGCGCCGCATTTGGTGCTCACGTCGAAGACCGCTCAAAGCAAAGCGATATCGCTCTTCAGCTTCTGACTAAGAGCAAGGTTGATGTTCTGCTCGGTGGGGGTGAGGATTTCTGGTACCCTGCAGGAAATCCTGGTAAATTCGCCGATGAACCCGCTGAAGATCCTTCAGAAAAAAGCAAAGGAACGCAAGGTAACCTTGTTGATAAAGCTAAACAATTGGGCTACACCTATGTAACGAACAAAGCGGATATGCAAAAAGCAAAAGACGGTAAGCTGCTTGGAATATTCGCAAACGAGGAAATGTTCCAGCAAAAGCCTGAGGGTGAAGGAGATATTTATAATCCGGTGGTATCGCTGCCCGAGATGACTAAAAAAGCTATAGATACGCTAGCAACAAATAAAAAGGGATTTTTCCTTATGGTGGAAGAAGAAGGTACTGACGAATTTGCACACCAAAACAACGCTAAAATGACGATTAAATCAGGTCAAGAACTGGATAAATCCGTGCAAGTAGCCAAAGACTTCGCCAAAAAGAATCCAGATACACTGGTTCTAGTGCTTGCCGACCATGAGACCGGCGGATTTTCTATTGAAGCAGTTGACGCAGATGATGAGTCCGGTGACGGCATATCCAAAGAAGACGGCCCATTCGCCATCGCCAATTCCAAACACAATTTTGTAGTGGACTGGACGACTTCAGGGCATACTGCGGTTGATATTCCAATCACAGCTATGGGCAAAAATGCACAATTATTTACTGGAATCTACGAAAACACCGAAGTATTCACCAAGCTTATGCAAGCATCAGGTTTTAAAGCCAAAAAATAAAAGCGAGTAAAAAAGACTAGCCAGATTTTTTCTGGGTAGTCTTTTTCATTTTAAAATACAATATTTACTTAGCATCTGTTCGCAGAACAAAAATGATATCCTTAGTCTGATCCGCCCATTTACCTGTCAGATGAAATCCTCTGATCGTTGCTCCAGGCTCATAATCTTTACTATTTGAACTCAAAAAGGCTGCCATATTAGCCTCAAGTTTAAACGTTGCTTTTCGATCTGCGAATTCAATATTTAAAGGCTTTGCCATTCTCTCGTCATATTTGAGTCTACCCTCGTCATCTAAGATATAATCCTTTACTTCATAGGTGTCCGGTGCTTTATCATCAAAGTCGATGTGGATGGTTTCACCAAGCTTTACATAAGGAATAGAAGCCGCAGAATCCTTCATTAGTGCTTGAAAAAGCGTACTCTCATCATCCAGTTCTATGCCCGCCTCTCTGGAGAGGATCTGAGATTGAATCACTTTTCCATCCATATGAATGGTTATCTCTGGCATCGCCGTGCTGCTGACTTCCTCACGATCACAAATGGTTAATACAAGCAGAAGTACAAAACTTAGGACTACGATGTATATTCTTTTCAAGAAGACACCCCTTCTTCCCACTGTTCAACTAATCTGATGTGAAATATTCGATTCCCAATACGATCAAACCCAAAATAAAGATGATGATACCAATCACAAGCGGAAAACCTAAAGCTAAACTATAAATCGCTTTAACAAATATACCGTTAATTAACAATTACAGCGAGGTGTGTTTATAAAATTCTATTTTTATAGCTAATTCAACGGTTTCCTTATGCTTCTAATTTACGTGACAGCTCCTTAATTAACTCGATCTCTCGTAAAACCATACTACGGGTGTAAAAATAGAGCTCCTCAGAGTAATCCATATCCTCACTATTGCCAACTACTTTGGATAACTGCTGTAAATGGTCCAGCTTTTCGTTCATATAGGTCTCTCTGTAATCAAGCAATCTTCTACGTGTCTCCTGATCCAAAAGCTCATAATAAGCAAGACGAATAGACCATTCATTATCAATTCGAATAGTCTCCAGCGTAAATTCCGTTAAGCAGGTGTTAAACCGCTCCTCACCCTCAGTAGTTATAGAATATACATAACGTTTAGGCCGGCGTTCCTGAATTTCCGTTTTTTTGATCACCCATTTTCGCTTTTCAAATAATTTCAGCTTTGGATAAAGCGAGTTATTGTTTACGATTTTATCATTGCCCATTACAAAAATAATGTTTTTTTTAATTTCATAACCATGTTTGGCCCCTTTCATTAATTGGGCCAGAATCAAAACTTCTATATCCATAATCATCCTCCGGGCTTCCGGAATACGTATCCGGTTCATCATTTTCTTATATTACCTCAATTACTACATTCCTGCCAAATCACTCGTGATTTTTTGCACATACTTTCACCCTACCCTTTCGCTAATATAGGTTAAAATAACCTATATGTAGAGAGGAAGTTATCGTATGGAATTCACACATTTATTCAGCAAGGGCACAATCGGAAATATGGAGCTTAAGAACCGGGTCATTTTACCAGCGATGGGCACGAAAATGAATGCGCCGGGTGGATACGTCAGTGATCGTCTGATTGATTACCATGTAGCACGAGCTAAAGGTGGCAACGGCTTAAATACTGTAGAAGTAACAACTATTCACCCAACGGCGGCCTCCGATGATGCTCCAGCCCTTTATGATGATAAATTCATTCCAGGTATGGCTCAATTAGCGTTAGCTATTCGAGAGGCCGGAGGCAAAAGCTGTCTTCAATTATGGCATGGGGGTAAAGTAACTCCCAACCTAATTCAGGTCTCCTCTTCACCTGTTCCGTTTGAAGGCGTGACTCATATACCACGTGAACTTGCGCATCATGAAGTCGGCGAGATGGTTCAAGCTTACGCAGATACAGCATTACGTGCGAAGATAGCCGGATTTGACAGTGTGGAATTCCATGCCGGCCATGGTTATTTGCCCCAACAATTTCTAAGTCCTGCAATGAATTTTCGTCAGGATGAGTACGGCGGTTCTTGGGAGAATCGCTGCCGCTTCCCGTTGGCTTGTATCCGGGCTATCCGGAAAGCGGTTGGACCTGGGTTCCCTATCTTGATGAGAATCTCTGCAATTGAGGATCTACCGGGCGGACTTACGCTGGAAGATATGAAGCTCTTCTCAAAGCTCGCTGAAGAAGCTGGAATTGATGCTATTAATGTATCTCGTGGGGTCCCTGCTGGCGCTGCGATTAAATATGAAGTTCCGCCAATCGATTTACCTGTGGGTTTTAATGTAGATAACGCAGCGCAAATTAAATCTGCGGTTAACATCCCTGTTATTGCCGTAGGCCGTATTAATGATCCAGCAATTGCAGACCGGATTATTGCGGAGGGTTTGGCTGATTTTGTAGCCATTGGGCGTGCGCAACTGGCTGATCCGGAATTTTGCAATAAGGCTTTAGCCGGACGTGCAGACACCATCGTTAAATGTGTGGGTTGCGACCAAGGCTGCTTTGATGGATTCGTGAATCCTAATGTTCCATTTATCAGCTGTGTGTTTAATCCTGCAACCGGTCGAGAAAGTGAATATGAATTGAAGCAAACGGTTATCCCCAAAAAAGTACTTATTGCTGGTGGTGGCCCTGGCGGATTAGAAGCAGCTGTCACCCTGAAACGACGTGGGCATCATCCAATATTATGCGAAAAAAATGACATTCTGGGCGGACAGCTTTATATTGCCGGTGCCGCACCACGTAAAGAGGAAATGGCTACAGCCGCTCTGAATATGGGAGAAACCGCTAAACGTGAAGGTGTAGACATTCGAATGAATACAGAGGTTACACCTGAATTAATCCAAGAAATTGCGCCAGATGAGGTCATTCTTGCAATCGGATCTTCTCCTATTATTCCGCCTGTGGAAGGCGTCGACAGTTCACATGTGGTCAATTCACATGATGTGTTATGGGGAACGGTTCATCCAGAAGGAAGAGTCGTTATTATCGGCGGTGGTTTAGTGGGGCTTGAGGTCGCAGAACTGCTTGTAGAGCGCGGACAGCAAATCACTGTAGTTGAAATGCAAGCTGATGTTGCTAATGATCTAGGACTTCTGCGTAAAATCTGTGTCATGGAAAGTCTATATGGACATGGCGTTAAATTAATGACCAACAGCAAATGTATGGCGATTCAAGGGGATAGCGTAATTGTTGAAAAAGACGGCGAATCTCACAGCCTACCTGCTGATTATGTAGTAATCGCCGTAGGTTCACGCGCCCTCAACAAACAACCTCTTCAGGATTTCTTGGAGGAAAGCTCCATCCCTTATCATGTAATTGGCGATGCGGTGCAAGCGCGTAGAGCGCTTAATGCGATTTGGGAAGGCGCTGAATTAGCTAGACGAATCTAATTAAGCTAATTATATGATTCATGAAAATAACCCGGCAGATCCGCATGCCGGGTTGTTTTTTAATCAGAGTGTATTCGTGAGCGGTTATTCGGTAATCAGTATTCATTCAACCATTCACCATTCACCATTCACCATTCACCATTCAACCATTCCCCATTCCCCATTCCCCATTCCCCATTCACCATTCACCATTCACCCATTATGCCGTTCTGTCGTTCGGACTCAGGTGACACTATTGAGCTAAAAATAGCCTTTTTAGTAATCTATCGGACCCAGATGCCGCTATTCCGCAAAAATAGGGTTCAAAAGAGGTGCTGCGACGGGAATAACTGCATTGGAGTCCGAAAAGCTCAGCAAATCAGCATTTAGGTGCTAATAAGTGCAACGATGTCCGTTAGCGAGAAAGATGCGCACAAAAATATGGTAAGAAAGATGAAAATGGTGAGAATGATGAGATTGATGAGATTGATGAGAATAGTGAATTACTCATCTCAATGACCACTCACATTTATTTTGAGCATCGGCAGCCCAATAAATGCGGCATATCGCTCAGCTTCTTTAAGAACCAACTTTTCCGTATCGCCCAGATCGGCAAAAGGATGGATCACAAACTCAATCCCCTTGGTCTTAAGGGTTCTTTTCCATGTACCCACAACCTGACCCTCCACAACAATTGTCGGGAGAAAAACACCATTATTCCCCGGAACTATCAAAGGAGCAACGTCGGGCTCTAAAACGGCACTTCGGTCTTTATAACCTAGAATGTACTCATCAAAACCCGGAAGCAGATGAACGCCGGAGTCCTCAGCAGTTGGCTTTAGCCGATCAGCAGACATCCAATATTCACTGCCACCAATAACCTCTGATTGCAGTTGACTTTTGGCCGCTTCCAGACCTCTTCTAGCATCGGTAAGGGTTATGCCTGCCCACCAAGCAAAGTCTTGAACAGTTGCTAAACCATGTCCGTTGAAATATCTCCAAGCGAGTTCATACAATGATTCATCGTAAGAAAGCTCTCGAAACTGTGGCACCCATTCCTCTAACAAAACAATCGTTTGCTGCTTACCATTCATCGGCCCGAAACAAATCAACCCTTGGTACGCAATATTCCACAACATATGATAACCACGCTGGTTCCCTGTGTGAATACCTTCTTCTTCTATAAGCTGAAGTAGAAGAGCACGATCTAGCTGCTTTCCACCTTGTAAAGCATTAACTATAATATGTCTACAACGTTCTAGTGTCTGATCATCTAGCCCAAGCTCTGCATTCCGCCGCTTTGTTTGTCCCGCTAAACGCGGCACAGATAGCTGATGCATCCACTTTACATCTTCCGGTGGGACAAAATGAAGCGTACCTCGCAGCGTCCAATTCAGAATCATCTTACGATCAGCGATAGCACGCTCTATATCAGCTAAATTCGATGATGGAGTACGTAACCCGATCGCCCACATCGCCTGCATGTAATCCTGCGCCTGTACTGCCCCTAATTCTTTAACGATCTGTTCGGGCTTGATTAGCTTGGAATCAACGATCTTCTGGTTATATAAACGTTGCGCAGCTATCATTTTATTCGTCACACTTTGCCTCCTTAAGTGAACCTTCTCAAACCTTCTCAAATCATCGTCTAACCTTATTGAAATAATTTTAATATAATTTTTTCCAATCTCATAGTTTTTCTTATTTCTTAGCTGTGGCCCGTCATACGGCTGGTGCGACTACCGATCCCAACAAATCAATGATTTGCTAAACCTGAGCATATGGGATCTCCTACTTTCTTAGCTGTATTATTGGATAGGATGAAGTTTCGATGCAATCTCTTCCCGGCGTTCTTCCAGAAAAGAAGGCAAGGTCAAATTCTCGCCCAATGTGTCAAAAGATTCATCAATCTCAAACCCTGGACCATCTGTAGCAAGCTCGAAAAGAATATGGTTCGGATCACGGAAATACAAGGAATGGAAGTAATAACGATCAATGACCCCTGTGTTCTTGAACCCTGCAGCTGTGATTTTAGCAGCCCATGCGGTTAATTCTTCCAGATCCTTCACTCTTATAGCCACATGATGGATACTCCCTCTTCCCGGTCTTTCCCGGTCTTGATCATTAACTTCTTTGAGGTGAAGTTCAGTGTACAAGCCGCCTTTAGCTGTTTCATAAATATCCACCATAACCTTCGGGTCACTCATGGATGGCACTCTACGAACTTGTGTATAGCCTAAAATATCCTCCAAAACAGCCTTTGTACGGCTAGTTTCACGGACAGTCAATTCAACGGGACCTAATCCAACAATGGCATATTGTGGTGGAATATCATCAGTAATCCAAGGTTCTACCAGCTGAGTCACATTATCTTTTTCTGCGGACACCAGATGAACCGTTAATTCATCACTATCCTGAAAAGTAAGCGAATTGCGCTCCTCTATACTTACGATAGCTTCGTGAGCGACTTCAAACGTATCTAATCTACTAGCCCAATATGCTAAAGCCTCATCACTAGGAACAAGAAGAGAGATTGCAGAAATACTGTTCGTTCCTTTCCGGGTCTGCCCTGCATTTGGCATTTCAAAAAAAGATACCTCGGTGCCTGGAGCGCCATTAGGGTTGCCATAGAATAAATGGTACATGGTTGGATCGTCCTGATTTACGGTTTTTTTGACAAGTCTTAGTCCCAGTACTTCTGTATAAAACCATAGGTTTTGTTTAGCGTCTTTAGTAATCATTGATACATGATGTTGTCCGGTTATTTGTGGTTGGCTCATTTTAAATTTCCTCCTAATATGATTATGGTTTACTAGTAAACTGATGTTGAAAAAAGGAAGCTTTATTCACAATAAAGCTTTTACAATACTACTGAACTCCTCGGGGAATTCGATTCTCATTCTGGCTATGGCGGTGAATCTTCTTAAGCATGCTGTAAAATACTTTCTTCTCGTCGTCCGTCAGTGGATCGAATAACGAAGCTTGGAAATCCGATTGCAAAGGAAGAACCTTCTCGATAAGCGCTTGGCCCTTTTCAGTTAAAGAAATATACTTCACCTTCCAATCCTGCTTGCGTTCAATCCATCCTTCCTTTTCTAATCTGCCAAGCATATGTGATACTCCGCCTTTAGTAATGGTTAAATGCTCGGCAATTTCCATCTGTGTCACAGGCTGATGTAATAGTATCTGTACTAACGCATCAAACTGGCTAACCGTTAAATCAAACTTCTTCAAGAACTCATTGGAAAGATCGTTACTATTGTCATAAACTCTTACCAGCCGCAACCAGATCAATAAGCTTAATTTGTTGTCTTCAGTGAATCCATTGTTTCGCATTATGCCACATCCATTGTTTTGGAATTGGATCTATTTGATTATCAGTTTACTAGTAATCTGATGTGGAGTCAAGTTTCGTATTAACTTAAGAAATAGAGAAGCACAGACAAACCATTACTAAACATGTGTGCACCTATTGGCACTAATATATTTTTTCTTTTCTCATATAGGTAGGCAAAGATTAATCCAGCAGTCATATAGGAGAAGATATTCCAGATTTCGTTATAGTTCCCCTGAAAAACCACAGCTCTATAGACATGCTGGAAGCCAAATAAAAAGGAAGATATCAGATAAGCCAGAAGACGACTCTTCCTGCGGATCGTGCTATAGATGGTAACCCGATATACTAATTCTTCAATCAAGGGGCCAATCCAGACCACATTCACTGTAAAAATAAATGGATACGAGGACAACATAGTCCGTAAATTCACCTCATTCACAGACTTTGCAATAGGATGAAAGATGGAAATTAGTGTAGGAATCAACATACTTCCGATGATAATAATCAAACAAAGTCCCCAAACCATCCATAACATATTACGGACCCAGTATTGTCTGAAATCATGGATAGCTTGTTTATAGAACCCCCTAAAACCTATAATCACTCCTATGTAGATCAGACCATTCAACAGTAAGGCCATTCGATTTTGTTGTTCGGGCCGCCAAATAAAAACATGGTTAAGAATCTCCATAACCGGCCTGATCAAGAGAATGGAGAACAATCCTAAAAAGTACATTACTGCTAATATAACGCCGAAGATCAATTGCCTTTTACTTAATTTTTCATCAATCATTATAATCTAATCCCCCATGTAAAATTGTTAATAGACTGAATATCAACCATTTTAGCATTGGGAAATTTCATAAGACTTAATGTAATCTTACATAGACCTTAAATTTGCCGGTTCAGCCCAATCATAATTTCAAACCGGTTATCTTGCGTATTCAGCTGAACAGTCCCTCCATGAGCAGCTATTATTTTTTGAACAATGAGTAGCCCTAATCCAGAACCTGCCGGGTTTAAGGCTGATGATTGGCCGTAATTAATAAAAGTAAGCTTGGCTCCATCATTCACCTTTTCCAGCACAACTTGAAACGTAGAACCTTGCTCCTGATAAGCGATGGCATTATAAAGCAGGTTTGAGAATACTCGATTCATTCTTTTTTTATCAAACTGTAGAATTATTTCTTCTGGCTCGATTACAAAATCAGGGATCAGACCCGCAGCCTCAAGCTCGGGCAACATATGTATCATTTCTTCTCTCAAGTATTCTGAGAAATCATCCGTTGTAACATGCAAGCGGAATTCCGGACTTTCCATTCTGGATAATTCAAACAAATCCTGAATCAACACATTGGCACGGATACTATTTTCGTATATTATTTTGGCAAATTCCAAATGTTCTATCCGACCGCTCATCTGTTCTTTTAGTTCAAGCTCTGCGTAACCCATAATACTTGTTAATGGATTTTTTAAATCATGGGATATATCCAATATTAGATTTTTACGATTGTTTTCACTCTGTTCTTTTAACGAGGTCTGGATCTGAATCACTTCTGCCATATGATTAAAAGCCTGCTCCAGTTGACTAAACTCCCGATTCCCGCCTACCTGCACTCTAGCTGAATAGTCCCCATTCTTAACTTTTTCAACAGCAGCGGACAACTGGTCTAAGGGTTTAATGAAACTAAACGCCGTAATTTTCGCATAAATCATCGTGCTTAGAATCAGAATCAACAAATAACCTAACCCAATAAACCCAAGCATTTGAAGGGTATGATCCTGCATAGGTGAATCTGAATTCCAATGGAAACTGCCTGTCATCTTCACTTGTATAGGTAAAGATACGATCAGCCAAAAATGTTCCTGCTCATTATATTCAACAGTGATCATATCTTTGTTAGCGGCAGTATTCATTAGAAAATCCGTAAATTCTTTGACACTAATCTGCTGGGACGTAAATGGATTGTTGCCAATGGAGTGTATGACTTCGTAATTGGAATTCACAACCTGTAAACTGCCCCCGACATCATTAATAACACTAGTGTCAATTCTTTGATAGTCATTTTGCATAAGCTTAGCAGCCGTTAACTGATTATAAATAATGTCCTTAGATCCCAGCCTGTTCATGCAAAACAAAGCAATAATCACCAATATCGTTATAACCGTTGTTATAAGAAAGATCGCGATATAGTTTTTTAACAATTGATAGGATATATTTTGTTTTCTCATCTTATTTACCTGGGTTGTAGAATTTGTAACCTAGTCCACGCACTGTGACGATATATTCGGGATGGTGTGGGTCCCGTTCGATCTTATTCCTTAGACGGCTGATGGTAACCATTATCGTATTATTATCACTATAGAAATCTTCTTCCCACGCTGCTGCATATAACTTTTTGGGCGTAAAAATTTGATTAGGACTCTGCATCAGACATTGTAACACCTTATATTCCTTGGCATTTAGAAGTACCGGACTTTCATTTATGTACAACATACATTCCTTTAAATTCAGCTTCAATTCTCTATGTTGGATCGTTTCTTCAGTTATCGATTGGCTAAGATCGTATACATTTCTTCGTCTCAGCTGCGCCTCAACCCTAGCCATAAGCTCCGAAGCACTAAATGGCTTCACCATATAATCGTCCGCTCCAAGACCTAAACCAACAACCTTATCAATTTCTTCACCGCGGGCAGTTAACAAGATAACCGGAATATGGCTTTTCTCTCTTATCTGTCGCAACAGATTAAGTCCATCAAGCTTGGGCATTACAATATCCAGAATGGCAAGATTTATTTCATGATGATTAACAACCTCTAAAGCCTCAATGCCATCCTTGGCTTCGAATACTCGAAAGGATCGATCTTCTAAATGTATTTTCACGAGTTTTCTTATATCAGTTTCATCTTCAGCAATTAGTATATTCATCGCTCAATCCCCCTAACTAATCTCAAATAGCTGAGTCTTTTCACTCAGTATAACTTGCCAAATACCACTTCGGTATAAAAAGCCTAAAGAAAAGATCTGGAACATCATAATTAAAATACCCATGGATTCGGCCCGATGCGAACTCTGGACTCGTTAATGCTCACCAAGAAATGCGATTAAATTCCTCCCAAGGATCACCATAATCAAATCTATCCTTTGACCAGCCTTTATGTACCGGTTCAACTACCTCCCATGTAGAAGCATTCGGGATGTCACTAAAAAATGGAATCATTTCACAACCTCCTTTTAATCAAACTGCTTCACAAAATAGAAAAATTTTCTTATTTATTTCTCAGAAGATTATTTTATTCAATTGATGTTGGAACAACAATAGTGTATGATGCATAGTATAGATCGAATACTGTATGACACATAGTAAGCATAAGCGGCTTCAACGTCCTCTTAAGGGCAGCAAGCGTTTAAACCAAAAATATAAGAACAATTTATAAGAGATTATAAATCCTTATATTTTAAATAATGAGGTGGGTGAATGAGTACTTTATTAAATTCTTTAATCACAGAGCTTAGAAGAGGTACGTTAACGCTAGCCGTTTTAAGTCAATTACGAACTCCCCAGTATGGATATTCGCTCGTTCAATTGTTGGAGGAATCCAGCATCATCATCGATCAAAGCACCCTATATCCATTACTTCGCCGATTAGAGAAACAGGAATTAGTGACGAGCAGCTGGGACACATCTGAGAGCAGACCCCGTAAGTATTATGTTCTAAGTGACTATGGCGTAGAAATTTTTTTACAGCTAAAGGAAGAATGGCTTAAGAATTCGAAAGAACTCTACGGCCTATTACAAGGGGAGGATGACCATGAATCTAATTGAGATTTACATTCATGAAGTGACTCGGAGGTTACCGGAACAAAATCGGGAGGATATCGCTCTCGAATTACGATCAACCATCGAGGATATGTTACCGGATGATTATGACGAAAAAGAGGTAAAAGCAGTCCTTACAAAATTGGGCAATCCAGCTATTTTAGCTAGTGAGTACCGCGATCAGCCCATGTATCTCATCGGCCCACGCTATTTCGATTTATATGTTACGTTATTAAAAATGATTATACCCATCGCTGTAGTTGTTTCTTTAATCGCTCTGGTTGCTGATTACTTGATTGGCTATAGCGGCGATAAAACAGTTGCGGATATGGTTACTGCAGTTATAAGTACAGGAATTGGCACCTTCCTTGAAGTAGGAATCCAAGTCTTTTTTTGGATAACTGTTGTGTTCGCTATTATCGAACGGGCGGATAAAGGAAAGGAAGGGCATCCGCTTACTACAAAATTAAGGAAATGGACCCCTGATGATTTGAAGGATATCGCGCTTGTCCATAAGAAAAAAGCAATTACAAGCTTCGAAGTGTTCGGAAGTTTACTGTGGACTGCCATTTGGGCTACTGTTTATTTTAATGCTGAACACCTGATCAGAGTCTATAGAGGCGGTGAAGGCGCACTTAACTTCGTAGCCCCAGCTTTTAATCAGCATGTGTTACTTGATTATTGGCCTATTATTCTTATTGTGATCGGATTAGAAGTCGCATTAACTATATATAAATTAATCAAGAGACAATGGACTAGAGAATTAGCATTATGTAATACGGTCCTCGAGCTCATTGTACTTATTGTATTCGCTGTTATCCTTATAAATCCGAATGTATTTAACCAAGAATTCATTAACTACATGTCTAATTTATTAACTACTACAGCTAACCAATTTGAAACGGGGCTAGTAGGTGGAGGTATAGCAGTCTTGATTTTAGTTGCGGTCCTCAATATATATGAAGGCTTCCGCAAGGCTCGCCTTTAGTATTCACAGAACGGCGATTCTCCTGTTATTTGGAGAATTGCCGCTTTGTTTTCTGACTCGTTGACCGCCAGCTTCAAATACTTCAACCACCTCAAAAGCTTCAACAGCGTCAGCCCGCTCTGAGAGTTACGGACCCAGATGACGTTATTTGCACATTTTCTAACTTTGAAGCAGGGTTTCGGACTCCAATGACGTTATTCCCTCGAAAGAGCTCCATATCGGGGTGTTTCAAGCCAATAGTGGCTATGCGGTCCGTTGGCATCCCAAAAGTGCGATATTTCTGGGTTTAGAGTCATCTGTGTCCGATAGGTGTTTCGTATGTGCAAATATTAGCAAGCATATGTAAAAAAGGAGTTGTCTCAGCAGCCATTCAGGGCATGTGGGACAACTCCTTCTGATTTAATTAAATAGTTCAAGCTCGATAACCGTATCCATCTCATCAGGTAATATCGCGCCTTTTAATGTAATAAACGCTCCACCGTCAACATCTGAATATTCCTCAGCCATCCACGGTGCCTCCACCTTTAGCTCGGTACCATCACGTAGTAATCTAGCCTTTTTAATCTTCCCTTTCAAGCCTTGGAAATAGATCGGGCCAATTCCACGGTCGTAGACATGCGCATACAATTTATTGCCCTTTTGCGTATACCGTCCCCACTCTGGTTTAGGCAGCGAAGACTTCCCGCATCCATAAATACTATCTCCATTAAGGCGCATCCACTCCCCAACTTCGTCAAGGATAACCAGTGATTCCCGTGTCATTTCGCCTTTAGCATCGGGTCCAACATTGAGGAGCAGGTTACCATTCTTACTGATACATTCGACCATCGTACGGATGACTTGCTTGGTCGATTTATAATTCTTATCCTCGGAATGATAACCCCAGTTGTCATTCAGGGTAATGCAGGCTTCCCAAGGGATGGATTGGCCGTTTACGTCAACAATGCCGCCAGGCGGAATGATCTGCTCGGGGGAGAAGAAATCTCCAGCATACTCCTCAGGTTCTGCCGCACGAATATTGCCACCTAATCGATTGTCGATAATAATATCAGGTTGTATGGAACGAATCATCCGGATAAGTTCCGTTGCCTTCCACTTCTCCCCTGTCATATTATCGTAGGAGAAGTCAAACCACATAATGTCGATTTTACCGTAATTGGTGAGCAGTTCCTTTACTTGCCCATGCATATACTTCAAGTATCTATCGAAATCAATCGGCTTATCTTTGGCCGCTTCGTTATCCCGATCAGGATGTGCCTTATCTCCATATCCGGGATAATCCTCATGGTGCCAGTCTATGATAGAGTAATATAGACCTACTGCAATACCTTCAGCCCGGAAAGCGTCTACATATTCCCGCACAAGATCACGCCCAGCAGGCGTATTAATCGCTTTGAAATCAGTCAGCTTACTATCGAACAGACAGAACCCGTCATGATGTTTGGTCGTAAGCACAGCATATTTCTGACCCGCAGCTTTTGCTGCACTTGCCCATTTCTTCGGGTCATATCGAGAGGCGTCAAATTCATCGAAATACGTCATGTAATGCTCTCTACTCATCCGCTCGTTACCGCGAATCCATTCCCCTCTAGCAGGAATTGAATATAATCCCCAATGGATAAACATCCCGAACCTATCCTGTAAGAACCATTCCGTTCTTTCTTCTCTTGTACCCATCTCTCCAACTCCTCCGTTAATGAAAGCTGTGATCAATCTTTCACTCCACCTAAGCGGTATGAAATAATGCTGCTGCTCCAATCAGGCCTACATCGTCTTTGAGAGCGGCAGGTTCAATTGTAAAAGTGCCCTTATAAGGATCCATGACAAATAGCTCCGTCTTCTCCACCAGTGCAGGGAATAACAACTCTCCAGCCTTACTCACGCCTCCACCGATCACGATCCGATCAGGATTGAACGTATGCACTGCATTGGCTAGGCCTAGTGCCATATAATGAATGCTCCGGTCAATAACCTCGATGGCCACGGGATCGTTAAGTGCCATGGCTTCAAATACGTGCCGCGAAGTAATTTTTTCTCCATTTATATTAGCCAATTCCGTAATCATCGACGGTCTGCTCTCCATACTTCGCAGCGCCATATCCCGAATCGCTGTGCCCGAAGCGAAAACTTCCCAGCAGCCGAATCTTCCACAGCTGCATTCCGTTCCGTTCGGGTCAATAATATTATGACCTAGTTCACCAGCAAATGAATTTTTGCCAAGAAGCAGCTTGCCGTCAATGACGATACCTGCTCCAATTCCAGTGCTAAAGGTAACATAAACCATGTTGTCCGCACCTTTGCCAGCACCTCGGACATACTCGCCCCAAGCGGCAGCGTTCGCATCATTCACTACCTTTACTTCAACACCTAGCTCCAACTCCATCCAGTGCTTCAGGGGAACATTATCCCACTCCGGAAGATTGGTGCCGTGAATAACGATTCCGTCCTGGCTATTTACAGCTCCGGGAGAAGCCAGACCCACTCCTGTGAGTGGTCGCCCTTCGGATACGGAGCGGATCATATCGATCATTCGCTGCACTACTTCTTTAGCGGTACGTGCTCCAGCCGTTTCCATCAATTCCCGTTTCAACACGGTCCCCTTTGAATCGAACAATGCTGCGGCAATTTTTGTGCCTCCTAAATCGATTCCAACTACGTAGCCCTCAACCTTCTGCATAACCCATTCACCTTTTCACTATCTATTATTAGCCGTTAGAATGAATACTGTCCGCTAACGCCCGTAAGGCTGCTGGATCGATTGGCGACAAAGCGTCTTTATCATAACGAACAGCCGACCCAAAATGCACTTCTGTTACTCCGGTCTGATGTATAAATGAAGTAATACTTTCCAGCTTCAGACCGCTTCCAGCCAGTATTCTTACCGATTTACCTCTTGATTCCTCGACTAGCTTACGCATAGCAGGAATAGCTTCAGGAGCCGGACCTGGCCCGGCAGAAGTGAGTACGCGCGTAATTTGCGGATACTTACAAAGCGTTCGATAACCTTCTATTTGATCCTTCAACTCATCAAAAGCACGGTGGAAGGTTACTTGCAATCCCTCGGTCAACGGCAATAATGTTTCAAGTGCTCGCTCGTCGATAGCCCCTTCCGGGGTTAATGTACCAAGCACAATCCCCGCCGCCCCGCTGGCTGCAATTTGCTTTATCTCTGCTGCCATGGTCAAAATGTCATACTTTGAATAGCAAAAAGAACGGCTGTGCGGGCGAACCATAACAAACGCAGGAATGTTAACCGACTTGACAACTTGTTGCACCAACCCTATCCCTGGTGTTAATCCGCCTTCCGTAATCGCAGTAATGAGCTCCAGGCGGTCAGCCCCATTCGCTTCAGCTGTAAGAGCATCGTCCATACAAGTAGCGATGACTTCCAATCTCATATCTTTCCTCCACTCTTCCGGTTGTTATTGTTGTGCCTGTTTCATGACATAATCAGCGAGCAGTCGAGCACCATAACCCGTTGCTCCAGCTTCTGCATACCCCACATCCTGTTTGTACTGAACCGTCCCAGCCATATCAATATGAACCCAGCTCAGCGATTCCGCTACAAACCGCCGTATAAAAAGCGCTGCTGTAATCGCACCGGCAAAAGGTGAAGTACTAACGTTGCGTAGATCAGCGTAATGGCTTCGAAGATCGACTTCGTATTCATCCATAAGTGGCATGGGCCACAGTCTTTCTCCATTGCGCTCACCGATTTCGACGAGGCTCTGCGTCATCTCTCCATCACCCCATATGCCGGCGATACCTAATCCTAACGCTGCGCCAACATTTCCAGTAAGTGTTGCAATATCAATGACCTTGGTTGCCCCGATATTTGCTGCATGAATAAGAGCATCCGCGATAATAAGCCGCCCCTCGCCATCCGTATTTGCAACCTGAACCGTCAGCCCATTAGGATAGCGTATAACAGACGATGGCAGCATTGCCTCAGCATCTGGTACGTTATCAACAACTGGGATCAACGCGGTAACATTTACATGAGCTTGATTCCGTACTAAAATATCCAGCGCCCCAATAACAGCTGCTGCGCCACCCATGTCCATACGTGCATCGCTGATATCACTTGCAGTCTTAACATTCATCCCACCCAAATCGAAGGTAACACCTTTACCCACCAATGCCAGCATTGGCAATTCAGGGTTACTCTCATAGCGAATTTCAACGAGGGCTGGGGAGTGTTTACTGCCTGCTCCAACCGCCAGCAACCCATTCATCTGTAGGTCAACCAGCTCCTGCCCCCGGTAGACATGAACTTTCACTGCTGCGTTATCACGCTCGAAATATTCGACCATCCATTCTGTGAACCGATCCGGATTTAGAGTCCCGGGCACTTCATTCACCAGATCGCGAGCAACCACTGCTCCTTCAGCGCGCATGCGGCCAGTACTTAGTACAACTTCCAGTTCAAGCTTAGTCAGTTCAGGCCAATCGGCTGTATGGAGCAGCAAATCAACTGAAATGTCTATTTTAGTAACGCCACGATAGGTTTGAAAACGATATAATCCGAGAAGCCAGCCTTCAATCCAGGCTTGCAGCTCATCCGCAGCGGAAATATTACTTTCTGCTGTCCTACGCACAAATGAAGCTGAATTTCGTCCTTCTCTTAGGGCTGTACGGGCGGCAGATCCCGCTGCTCGGCGAACTTTCTCAAGCGTAAGAGCCCGGCGTTTTCCCATTCCAATAGCTATCACATCGGACTCTTCTTCAGAGCGAGCATATAACCATGTCACACTGCCACTCTGTTTGTGAGCTTCTCCCAGCCGAAGAGGAAAAGGCTCCTCTTCATAGGCTAAGTAGATAAGCGTATCCGCCCCATTAGCGGAATCGAACAAGATATTCATAGCTGTCCCTTCTTTTCCGTAAAGTGTACTCACATTTTAAATTATCGTTCTAGTTTCAACATTTCTTCATCAAACAAATGACAAGCGAGCTCATGACCTGGTTCAACTTCCCGGAATACAGGCACATGCTGCTTACAGATTTCCATACAGGAAGGGCATCTTGTATGAAAACGACAGCCTGTCGGCGGATCAACGGGACTTGGAAGATCACCTTTTAGAATAATGCGTTCCTTCTTCAAGCTTGGATCGGGTACGGGAACTGAAGATAGCAGCGCTTGAGTGTAAGGATGCAAGGGACGGTCATACAATGTATCCTTATCAGCCGTCTCCACAAGAGAACCCAGATACATAACCCCAATTCGATCACTAATATGCTCGACCACACTGAGATCATGAGAGATGAATAAATACGTCAGGCCATATTCCTCCTGCAAGTCCTGTAACAGATTCAACACTTGGGACTGAATCGATACATCCAGCGCTGACACGGGTTCATCCGCCACAATTAGACTTGGGCGAACTGACAGAGCCCGGGCAATCCCAATCCGTTGCCGCTGTCCACCGCTGAACTCAAACGCGAATCGCTCGGCGTGGAAACTGTTCAATCCAACGGTCTCTAGCAGTTCGCAAGCTAGCTTATCCCGTTCTTTAGAGGACAGCTTTGTATGAATAAGCAGGGGTTCGGCGACAAGATCCTTCACCTTCATGCGGGGGTTAAGTGAAGCATAAGGGTCTTGAAACACCATCTGCATATCTTTGCGCAGAGGCCGCATTTGGTTGTCTGAGATATGGCTAATATCTTGTCCCTTAAACCACACTTCTCCATGATTGGGTTCCAGTAAGCGAGTCACTAGCCTGCCCGTAGTCGATTTCCCACAGCCACTTTCACCTACAAGGCTGAACGTTTCTCCCTTACGAATGGCGAATGAAATCCCATCAACGGCGTGTAAATATTTAGTCGTTCCGAAGAAGCCCTTCTTCACAGAAAACAACTTCTTCAAACCCTTAACCTCAATTAATGGAGTCTCTTTCATAAACATCCCGCTCCTTCCGTGTCCTCCTGCTGTGTAAGCCAACAACGGCTTTTGCGCTCTAGCCCCTCAATCGGAAGTAGCTCAGGTTCTTGCGACAGACAACGCTCCATGGCAAATTCGCAGCGTGGCGCAAACTTACAGCCGGCAGGCATTTGTGAAAGGTCTGGCACATTCCCCTTTATAGACTCCAAGCGATGTACATTCTGGCGCAGCTTAGGTACCGATTGAATCAATCCCTTGGTATACGGATGTTGCGGTCTGGCAAACAGCTCTTGAACAGAGGCTTCTTCCACCACACGACCTGCATACATAACAACTACCCGGTCACATAATTCGGCAACTACTCCAAGATCATGGGTAATGAGCAGCATTCCCATATCCTGTTCATCTTTCAACTGCTTCATCAGATCAAGAATTTGCGCTTGAATCGTTACATCGAGTGCGGTCGTGGGTTCATCGGCAATCAACAGCTTTGGATGACAAGACATGGCCATTGCAATCATAACCCGCTGTCTCATCCCGCCGGATAGTTGATGCGGATATTCATCGATTAATTCCTCTGCGCGAGGGATACCTACAAGCCGCAACATATGAATCGCATGCTCACGAGCCTTCTTGCGTCCATAACCCAAATGCAGTCTAATCGGCTCTGTTAATTGCAGCCCAATCCGCAGCACTGGATTAAGAGAGGTCATCGGCTCCTGAAAAATCATTGCCAGATCATTTCCCCGGATTTG
The DNA here is from genome assembly GCF_038002705.1 of Paenibacillus sp. FSL H7-0716. Classification (NCBI taxonomy): domain Bacteria; kingdom Bacillati; phylum Bacillota; class Bacilli; order Caryophanales; family Paenibacillaceae; genus Paenibacillus; species Paenibacillus sp. FSL H7-0716. Next base: position 55,236 of record NZ_JBBODA010000008.1, on the reverse strand, counting down.
GCGCATCTCCTTCTCAGAAATCTTCGTCAAATCCTTTCCTTCAAAACGCACAGAACCTTCAGAAATTCTGCCCGGCGTATCTTTAAGCAACCGCATGATCGATAATGAGGTTACACTTTTACCACAACCAGATTCACCAACCAGGCCTAGCACTTCACCTTTTTTAATAGCAAAGTCTACCCCCGCAACCGCAGTAATACTTCCATCGCCGCGTTTAAACTCCGTTTTCAGCCCTTGTACATCCAGCAAATGTTGAGTCATGTCTTGTCCCTCCTTAGTTTTTCATTTTGGGATCAAGAGCATCACGCAGTCCGTCCCCGACCAGGTTAAATGCAAGTACTGTTAAAAAGATGGCTATCCCCGGAAAATAAACGATATGTGGAGCAATGCTTAAATAATCACGTCCCATACTTAACATTGCGCCCCAATCGGGCTCCGTTGTTTTTGCACCCATTCCAAGAAAGCTTAGTGATGCAGCGGCCAAGATCGCTCCGCCAATCTTCATGGATAGATTAACGATAATACTGGGCACGGTCTCAGGAAAAATATGACGCCAAATAATCCGGCGATGCTTCGCTCCCATGGAACGAGCCGCTTCCACAAACAATGTTTCTTTCGCAGACAGCGTTACGCTCCGAATAATCCGGGCGAACGACGGAGTCCCAAAGACTGCAACTGCGATAACAACGTTGGATAGACCCGGACCGAGGATGGCGACGATTCCAATGGCAAGCAGCAAGTCAGGAAATGAAAATAGTACATCACTGCCACGCATAATAATCCGATCTAGCCAACCGCCATAATATCCACTTAACAGACCTAGGATAGTTCCAAGTACGCCTGCGATGAAGACAGAACTGAGACTGACCGCTAAGGTTAAGCGAGTACCATCAATCAAACGGCTTAGAATATCACGGCCATATTCGTCTGTCCCGGCCCAATGTGCAGCAGAAGGACCTGCCATAAGAGCATCGTAGTTTGGTTCATCAGGATTATACGGGGTCAGAAATGGTCCGAAAATTGCAATTAGGAATAGCAATATAATAAAAAATGCGGCCACAAGGGGCATCTTTTGTCTACTGAACTTACGTAAAAAAACACCCATACGGCCTTTTGTTTTCTCCGGGGCCAGTACCTCTCCGGGTAATGGAGATTTTGCTCCCATCACCGCCGAATTGTCACTCATGATATCCCTCCTGATCCTAAATTCACCCTATAAATCTATTGAAATTCTGCTTCTTAGTCGCATTAGCTACTGAGAAAACCTTATTTTCGGATTAAGTACGCCATACAATAAATCTACTAATAGATTGATAAGAATAAATTGTGTAGCAAACAGAAGCAGTAAGGCTTGAATGACTGTATAATCCCGGAACAAAATGGAATCTACTAGCAGCCTGCCAAGACCCGGAATACTGAATACCGTCTCGACCATTACAGAGCCGCCGAGCAGGAACCCAAACTGAAGTCCAGCTACAGTAACCACCTGAATCAAAGAGTTGCGCAGCGCATGCCTGCCGATAACAACATACTCGCGTAAGCCTTTTGCACGTCCTGTACGGATATAATCCTCCCGAAGGGTCTCCAGCATAGATGACCTAGAATAACGGGCCAACATAGACATAATCCCCATCCCAAGTGTAATGGAAGGAAGAATATAGGACTTCCAGGAATCAACACCACCCGTTGGAAACCAACCAAGCTCTACCGAGAAAATTTGAATGAGTACCAAGCCTAACCAAAATCCAGGAATAGACATCCCTGAAATGGCTGTCAACGTCCCTAAATGATCCGGCCACCGATTGCGATAAACGGCTGAAACCACGCCAATTAGAAGACCAATAATTAGAGCCCAGGCCATACTAAGAAAAGTCAGCCACAACGTAGGCATTACTCTGCTTTCCAGCATGTCAGTAACCGGGATCCCTGAACGGATCGAATTGCCCAGATTCCCACTTAGCAGATCACCCATGTAGTTTATGTATTGCTTCCACAAAGGCAGATTGAGACCCAGCTGCTCCTGAATTCCACGAATCTCTTCAAGCGTGGCATCTTTACCAGCAATAAGTCGGGCTGGATCGCCTGGGATTAAGTGAATAAACAAAAAGACAAGCACCGATACAATGAACAGCAGCGGAATAACCCCGAGGAGTCTTTGTAAAGCATATCTACCCAACTCATAAGCCCCCTTCAGTATCGACAAATGATTTAGTGAGGCCGCTTCCTACCATATTACAGAAGCGGCCTCGTTCATTTCTTGGGATATTAAATCTAACGTTTATTTGGCATTATTTCACTTCTGCATTCAGGACGTTAATGGAACCGTCCGGGAAGACCTTAACTCCTTCCAGATACGATCTTTTGCCTGAGATGATTTGGTCGACGCCCATGAATGCCCATGGAGCATCTTCCCAAATTGTTTTTTGAATTTTGCCATAGATGGATTTAGCCGCTTCTGGATCAACTGATTTATTCGCCTCAGCGATCCATTTGTCTACATTTTCATTTTTGTAATAGGCTGTATTTGAGCCAGCAGGCGGGAACATTTCACTACTGAACAACCCTCTGGTTGCACCATCTGCATCACCTGAAGACGGAGACCAGCTGACATACCACATTTGAATTTTTGCTTCTTCTGGCGTCTTAGCAGAGTTAATTTGGTCGGACAATGTGCCGCCTTCCATGGATTTCACGTCTACCTTAATCCCTACAAGTGCTAGCTGTTGCTGAATAAATTGCATACCCTTCATAGTTTCGGATTCATTTTCACCCCAAATTTCGGTTTCGAATCCATCAGGATATCCTGCTTCAGCAAGCAATTGTTTAGCTTTTTCAATGTCATAGTCATAGCCTGTTTGCGGGGAATAGTATTGTGTTTTGGAAGACATCGTGGAATCAAGCTTAGCGCCAAGACCCGATTTCACAACTTTGATATAAGCTTCTTTATTGATAGCATAGTTAATGGCTTGACGAACCTTCACATCATCGAAAGGTTTTTTCATCGTATTCAACGTTACATAACGGACGATTGTAGAATCGATGGTATCTACAGTAATTCCTTCAAGACCTTCAACCTCAGATACTTGCTCCGTTGGCATCGGATAAATGAAATCCGCCTCGCCGGTTTTTAGCATGGCTATCCGTGATCCATTCTCTGGTACAGGTCTAAAGGTCACACTATCCACTTTTGGCAACCCCGCTTGCCAGTAATCAGGGTTCTTAACGACAACCAAGCGGTCGCCTTGCACCCATTCTTTGAACTTAAATGGTCCCGTTCCTACAGGATTTTTCGAAATATCGGTGCCATTTTCTTCTAAAGCTTTCGGACTAATAATAGGTGCCATAGCTACTTTATTTAAAAATGCGTTGTACGGCTCGCTGAGTGTAATAACCACAGTTTTAGCATCAGGAGTCTCCACTTTCGCTACCTTTGCGAAGCTTTTGCGCAGTCTCAGATTGTTCTTCTCATCTTGAATACGGGCGATGTTTACTTTAACCGCTTCAGCATTAAAGTCAGTACCGTCTTGGAATTTAACATTCTCTTGCAGCGTGAACGTGTAGACCAACCCGTCTTCACTTATGGAATGGCTTGCGGCAAGAACAGGAACCACGTTCATATTCTCATCAAAACCCATCAGACCTTCGTACATCGTTCTGGCAGCGCTGATTGAATGCGTATCGCTTGCGTTATGAGGGTCCAGCGTAATAAAGTTAGAATTGATGGCAATTACAATGTCTTTATCATTCTTTGTAGTTGGGGTGCTAGTTTCAGTTCCACCAGCAGTATTGCCTTTTTGTCCCTCGTTGCTCGCTTTGTTGCCGCACCCTGCAGTCACTACTACTGTAATAAGCAGCAGCATGAACATTGACCATACTTTTCCTTTTGCTTTCATTTTTACACTCCCCTATTCAAACGATGTATTAGAAAAGCTTCTAGTCCGATTAATCACCAAACTTGAAGATTATTCTTGACCTTATGCTCTAGATCTCCCATTGAAATACAGCACGGCGTTCGCCGACTACAGTACCGCCATCATTAACAATCGTGTTAGGCACGAGTGCATATAGGCGATCAATTGTGTCTTGATTGCTGTAACCAATACGTTCTAGAATCGATGCGATAATACATGGCCAGACTTGTTCTGATCCGTCGGATACTTTCAGTGATATACCCATTCGTTCCTTACGGAGTCCGATACCATATACCCCTTTTGCTCCACCTTTAGCCGTCAGATTATCATCCTTCAGGAGCTCTGAGCATACAAATTTCGTGTCGGCAATCATAACTGGGTTATCGTTCATAAGTTTTGCAATGGCAGCGGCTGCCTTACGTATATCCGTATCCTCAATCAAATCGGGACACGCTAGCTTTAGATAGGAATAAGCGATTTTATGAAGCGGAAGTGCGAAGATAGGAAGTCCACAGCCATCAATACCTTGCGGGATGGACGCTTTGGGAACTTCAGCAATATAAGCCATCATCTCAAGAATCTCCTGTTGTACAGGATGGTTAGGATCGTAATAAGTGTTTATATCCCAACCCATATATTTGCTAAGGCCCATTAACCCTGCATGTTTGCCTGAGCAGTTATGAAAGATTTTACGAGTTGGCTCATTTGCCCGGTGACGTTCTGCTTTGGCTTCTTCATTCAGCGGGTATGTAGAGCAGCAATGAAGTGACTCTTCTTTTAATCCCATTTTCTGAAAAAGAGCTTCAAGCGCTTCAATATGGAAGGCTTCACCCCGGTGTGAAGCGGTAAACAGCGAGGCTTCTTTACTTGTCAAACCATATACTTCATCGATCCGGCGTTTCATTACCGGCAAAGCTTGGAATGGCTTAGCAGCAGAGCGAAGATAAGTCATATGCTCCGGATCACCTGCTTTGTACAAAATGCTGCCCTTCTCATCAACTACACTTACTGCACCATAATGCACATTCTCCAGCAGGCCTCCACGATATTCTTCTACCAATGTTGTAAATCCCATCTGTACAACCTCCCCAGCAGTAGTTAATTTAATCTAAGGCGAAAAATCGATTCTGCGATAAAAGTCCCGATCCGATAATTACACCCTTCTCATTCAGCAACGAGCGATGAATCGTAAAGGAACCCCGAAGCGGCTCCCATGTAAAGCGCGAGAGATACAACTGCTCAACTTCTTCGTATATATCCGGGAATTTGTCCACGAGTTCTCCACTTAAAATCACGCTGTCGGGGTTATACATGCATACGACATTATTAATGGTGATGGCCATATACATGAGTGCACGGTCGATCAAGTGAATCGCCCATTGTTCTTCTGCATGTTTTGCTGCGAATAACTCCTCAATTGTACGGATCGGGCGAATCCGATTAGCTTCTGATAATAAAGAACTGATATTTATATAGGTCTGTAAACAGCCCGCTTTGCCGCACTCACACATCATTCCGTTAGGATCCACTGTCGTATGCCCAATTTCACCCGCACTGTTCATCACTCCTCGATAAATCTCTCCCTCGAGAATCATCGCAGAACCCACGCCTTGCCCGAAACCCAATAATGCCGTACGGCTGGAGCCAACTGCGGCTCCTTTAAGATGTTCAGCAAGAGCCCTTACTTTCAGCTCATTGTCCACAGCGATTTCAAAACCCGTCAGCTCTTTCAAGCGTTTGGCTAACGGAACATTTTTCCATCCTAGCTGAACAGAGAAGACAACAATTCCTTCTTCGTTATTCACAATGCCGGGAAGTCCAACGCCAATACCCACGATGCGTGTTCTGTCAATCACATGCTGCTGGAACAATTGTTCAATGGCTTCATAAATCCGTTCCAGCGTTCGATCCGGGCTTTCGTCTGGTGTACGGGGAAATTGACTACTGCAGATAAGCTGTCCTTGTAAGTCCACAATTCCAATAGACATAAGACTGCGATCCAGTTCTACGCCAACCGATAATACAGAAGCGTCCATCATACCTATTAACGTTGATTTCCGACCTAATCCTGATGATACCTGCTCTGAATCGAGTAAATATCCTTCCTCCGTCAACTCTCCGACAATTCGACTTACAGTCGTAGGACTCATACCAGTCTGTTTAGCAATAGAAGCGCGAGAAATCGGTTGTTGATTTTTTATAATTTCGAAAACCGTTAAACGATTTTGTCGCTTCATAAAATCCTGATCGTGCTTTTTCACGGGCATTCTCCTAATTATTTTCTCCAGTGCATTAATTGGATTAATAAACCACAAAAACAAGAAAATATTTGCAAATAAAGCGCTGATAATGTATTCTTTGATTTAAATTTTAATTTAGTTTCTCCAGTGATGGGATTAATAATAAAGGCTCATGGATTATGTGTCAATATAAATGACATATTTTTTATTTAAAAATAAATGTAAGCGGTTAACGAAAGATAACCGACACAAAAACCACTAAATATGTAACACAGACATAACACACAGACTCATGAATTAGCATTTAATTTGAATCTTGAACCTATTAATGGGGATAGAAAGACTGAAAGAAGTATTTTGTTTGGATTAATGTGAGGTGTGTGAATCGATGGTAAATTGAAGGTAACACTCGCATCAAAAGGACGCTCTCAAAAAGGAGGTAACTTTTGATGCGAAGTGAGTTCGTTACAACGAGGGTGTTAAAAAATCATTGAAACTCAACGGTCTTAACCGCTGCGTCCTCTTGGATCATCGATAGCAATTGCACTGGATTAAATGATTCAGGCAATCTTACAACGATTTCTACGTTTAATTCGGATTCTACACTGTTATTTTCAGCATGAAAACTTAGAACTGCGATTTTGTGTTCTTTAAGCAACTCTTGAATTCGGCCCATAGCGCCTTCTGTGTTAGCTAGACTTATAACGAGCTGTTGGGTTTTTGGTGCGGCCAGCCAGCTATTACGACTGTGTAAGATCTTTTGCCCAAGTAAAATGATTATCGTTGCTCCTACACCAAGAATATAAAGACCAGACCCTATAGCCATGCCCACTCCGGCTGTTGCCCAAATCCCTGCAGCAGTAGTGAGCCCTTTGACTGTGTGTCTTTGCATGAAAATCATTCCTGCTCCCAAAAAACCTACTCCGCTTACTACCTGAGCAGCTATCCGAGCGGGATCAAGAGAAAGATTTGGCCAATCCGCTTGGTCCTGAAACCCATATTTGGAGATGACCATCATGAGTGCGGCACCTAAGGCTACAACAAAATGTGTTCTAACTCCAGCTTCTTTCATCCGGCTTTTGCGTTCATATCCAACTAATACGCCACAAATTCCCGCGCCAATTACACGAAGCAAATACTCAAACTCCATACCTTCACCTTCTTTCATCATGATATGTATGTTGGATTAGTACCACGTAGGATAAATTCGATAATCTATTTATTGTATCACAAACAAAAAACCATAATACGTCCTCTCGCATTATGGTTAACTTGCTTTTATTAATTTTACACTTCTTAGTTCGTATCGGAAGCTAACAAAGAGCAAATCTCCGCATCTACAAATCTACCTTTTTCAAAAAAAGATTCGCGTAACAACCCCTCATACTTAAAGCCCGCTTTCAAAAGCGACTTCTTGGAGGCAATATTAGCCGGATCATAAAACGCCTCAATTCGATGGAGCTTCATATGCTCAAAACCATACGCAAGAATAGCTGTCAGAACTTCCGTCATCACACCCTGCCGCCAATAAAGTGGAGATAATTCATACCCAATCTCTGCTTTGAAATTTCTGTGCGCCCAGTTATGATATCCACATGAACCAATCATTATATTATCCTCACGCCTGGCTATTCCCCAGCGAATGCTTTGTTTGCCTTTGAAACGTTCATCCCATCTTTCGATAAGGTTGATCGCTTGCTGTATATCGGTAAAGCTATCCAGATCATAATACTGGGTCACTTCATCTTTTGAAAAATAATCATATATTTCTTTAGCATCATCCATTGTAATTCTTCTCAAAATAAAGCGGTCTGTTTCGAGCACAGGAAATTCTTCAACGTTATCGTTCATATTTTACTTAAGTCTCCTCTCATTTCTCTAGTAGTACAGTTCGTCGTGGAAAGTGAAACTTCCTTTAGGATATAATGTATTTTATAAACTAGTGATTTTTTTCACCTTGTAATCATTTGTTCATATTGCGTTCTTAATCGCTTGATACACTTCAATCATAACGATAACTACAAAGGAGATATTCTGATGAAAAAATTGTATTACACGTCTTTTTTCTATGCAATTCTTGGTTTGATAGCCGGAGTGGCCTATCGCGAGATTACTAAAATGAATGATTTCACAGGAGATACTATATTAGTTGCACTTCACACTCACATTCTAGTCTTAGGATTCTTTTTCTTTATTATTGCTATGATCTTAGACAAGTTATTTAATATCCATGAAGCTAAATCCTTTGGTGCATGGTACATTGTCTATAACATTGGTCTTTTAATCACGATTGGTGCAATGGCTACACGTGGAATGCTGCAAATTAACGGCAGTGATATTAGCTTCCTGCCCCATATTGCGGGTCTTGGTCACGCCATTGTTGGGGCTGGAATCATCTGGCTGCTTGTGCTACTCGGTAAACGAATTAAATAATACAGAAAGAGCCGCCAGGATCACTCCAGCGGCTCTTTTAAATATCCCCTGCTCTCCGTTACGGAGCAATCCCCCATACGAGAGCATCACTTTGATAAAGCGTCACTTTATCCCAGTTAGTATAAGCAGTTTTAGTAGCATCAAAGGAGTAGTCATTGGCTTCGTTAAAATTAGTCCAATCGGATTTATATATTCTGAGCTGAATATCTCCGGACTGGCCTCCAGCTGGAATAGCACCAGCTGCAGAAGTAAACGAAAGCTCAACGTAAGTGTCTGCATTCGTGCCTGTGTAGTCTGCAAAGGCTACTTGAATATTATTGTTGCCAACTTGTGCCCAGTCAATTGCGCTGTTTAACGTCTGATTACTATCTTTAGTGAAATAATAACGGATTTTAAGATCGCTTAAGTTCACTGCGGTTGTGCCGTTATTTTTAATATTAAAATAAGGTTTGATCTGATTGTCTGTCGCATTAGTATCTCCCGCCCGATACTGCAACGTCAGACTAGTTGCTGCTGGAGCTTGTGGAATAGCACTTGCTTGTGCCGAATTCACACTTTCTCCTACACTGTTGGTTGCGCTTACAACGTAGTAATAGGCTGTTCCGTTCGTTAAGCCTGTGTTGGTGTAGCTCGTTGCCGTTAGCCCTGTCGCTACAGTGGTATACGGCCCTCCGCTTGTGGTTGCACTTTTCACAGTGTAACTAGTCGCACCACTGGATGCGCTCCAGCTCAGGCTTACTTTCGCATCTCCTGCTGTCGCTACCAAGTTAGTTGGTGCCACCGGAACAGTTGCCACCGCTGCTGGGGTCGCACTTGCTTGTCCCGAATTCACACTCTCTCCTACACTATTGGTTGCGCTTACAACATAGTAATAGGCTGTTCCGTTCGTTAAGCCCGTGTTGGTGTAGCTCGTTGCCGTTAGCCCTGTCGCTACAGTGGTGTACGGCCCTCCGCTTGTGGTTGCACTTTTCACAGTGTAGCTAGTCGCACCACTGGATGCGCTCCAGCTCAGGCTTACTTTCGCATCTCCTGCAGTCGCTACCAAGTTGGTTGGTGCCACTGGAACTGTCGCCACCGCCGCTGGGGTCGCACTCGCTTGTCCCGAATTCATACTCTCTCCCGCACTATTGGTTGCGCTTACAACATAATGATAGGTTGTTCCGTTCGTTAGGGCGGTGTTGGTGTAGCTTGTTGCCGTTAGCCCGGTTGCTACAGTGGTGTACGGCCCTCCGCTTGTCGTCGCTCGTTTCACAGTGTAACTAGTCGCACTGCTGGATGCCGTCCAGCTCAGGCTTACTTTTGCATCTCCCGCTGTTGCTACCAAGTTAGTAGGTGCCGCTGGAACTACAGTGCCCCCTCCGTTACTCAGAGGAATTACAGGGTAAGCATTTTGTACCAGCTGAACAAATTGATCATGGAACCAGTGGCCTGATACAGGCGCATTAGGTAATGCACCGGTCAGTGTGCCGCTTGAGCTGGTATAAGTCGGATCACACATTCTGTCAAAGCCCTTGCCTTCATTATTTGGAATAGCACTGCTGGAGCCGTCAGATTCTCCCGGTGGTTTCACCCAGACGAATGCATCCAAATGTGAGGCTGCATAACCTGCGGGTGCTGCTTGTGGAACTTCTCCAATTCCGGCACCGCTGGCATTACACCAATTGCCGCGATGGAGACGTTTATCAATCCGACCGGAATCCGCATAAGCGTTAACGGTTGTTCCGCTTGCACTAGTCGGACGATTAGGTCCTCCCCACCCGTTACGGGAAGTATCAATAAGGAAGCCGATCGTGGACGGCCAACCTTTTGCTACAAAACCTGAATACAAAGCTGCTGTGAAATCAGCTTCATCAAAATACGGATTCCATTCATAATAACTTGCAGAACGAAGCTGCTGGCTGCCTATCGTAAGATTCGGATCTGGAAGATTAGGTTCTACTAGTGGAGTGGTATTGGCTGTATTCGTAATGAATCCATCGACACTAGCAAGTCCAGCTGTAGTGCCTGACACAACCGAAGTAAAGAGGTCGATAGCGGGGCCACGGTTAGTATCCCATCCGAGCCAGCCAGAGTGACCAATATCCATGTAAGTATACACATTTGGAATGGCATGGAGAGCATTTAAAGTGTAACGTGTAGCATCACGGTAAATATTCGTGGAGTTAGCTTGAGCACACTGTGGTGTGCTGAGATTGGTAACTAGATTAGGAAGCGAATCCGGCTCTACGATAGTCACTATTCGAATGTCACTATATTTGGGCTTTGCAAAAATACTGGCGATTACGTCAACATAATCTGATTTGTAGGTGGTCAAACCCGCTGCTGTCAGTGGCAGCTCGCCATTGGAGGCCAAAGCGTGGCAATCCCGCCCAGGCATATCATAAATTACGAATGTGGCTGTAATCGGCGTGTTCGGTTGCTTTTGCGCGAGAACGGAATCTAATGTTTCCTCAAGACTTTTTCTGCCTCCGTTTTCTGTCCCGCCATAAATTGCAGCAATTCGATCCAGCCATACGGCTGTCGGATATTTTTTAATCGTCTCCATCTTAGAAACTAAAGTACTATCGGTAACCTGAGCAATAGAGGTATCAATCAGTGCGGCATAATCAGGATTAACATATGCTGTAGCTCCTACAAACGGATTGTCAACATGTGCCTCACTGGCATACGTGGTAGAAGGAGCATATCCGGTGATAACTAAAGCCATGATCGTAAGCAATAACAAGATTTGCTTCCTTAGTGCTTTTGTCATTATTATTCTCCTTTCGACAATTAAATAAATTCGTAAATAATTTATTAATAGCCACGCGATGCTACAATTGCAGTATTCACTCCTTTAAAGAATGGTCACCTCCTCTATGCCTTACCCGCACTCACCATCACCTCCTCTCCGTGTTAAAGATCTAACAAGAGCCTAAATATCCTAATTATTTAACATAAATATAATTTTATTTAATTTATAGAAAATTATCCCTTTTCTTGAATACTACCATATCCTATTTTTAATTAGAAGATAGTAGAAGAAATAAAAGTTTAATAATGAGACTATAAGAATATTTGTTTATAAACTGGTAAATGATACAATGTGGAAGTAACAAGGTATTTTGAATTTTAAGTATTTTCGAGGTAATGCTAACAAACCTTTAAGGAGTGAAAAAAATGTCTATCGATGTTTATCTTAATTTTAATGGGAATTGTCGTGACGCAGCAGAGTTTTACGCAGAGGTGTTTGGCACTGAACGTCCACAAATCATGACCTTTGGTGAAACACCACCCGATCCCAATTTCACTCTTCCTGAGGAAGCTAAAGATTTGGTTATGCACACCCGTTTGAATATTGAAGGCAGTAATGTAATGTTTTCTGATGTTTTTCCAGGCATGCCTTTTATCGAAGGAAACAATATTAGTCTTTCCGTAGTTAGTAAGGATATAGATAACATAAAGAAATATTTCGATAAGCTTCAAGAGGGCGGTAAAATAGTTATGGAACTGCAAGAAACCTTCTGGAGCTCTTGTTATGGTAGTCTAAAAGATAAATTCGGCATCGACTGGCAATTCAATTATGATGACGGACGAATGAATATGTAAAAAAACAACGGGCATGGAGTAACTAACCTCCTGCTCGTTGTTTTTTTGTTTTCCGCTTAAATTAGTCCATAATCAGATCGTACACACTAACCTTCCGAATTCGCCGGGCAACAAGCATAGACACCGCATAAGCGACTACTAGAATGGCTGCACACAATAGCAATACTTGAGGCAAACTAACCGCCAGTTGGACATTATAAATCCCTAAACTCGAGAGCAATAGTACAAACGCTGAGTCTGAGAAAAAATACCCCCCTATGCTCCCCAAAGCTACTCCAACCACAATCACCGGAAAAAGACTAAAGGTAATCTGCGTCATCAGATTAAAAGTGGTATAACCCATTCCTTTAAGAATGCCGAACTCACGCTTCCGCTTCAGAATCAAAGTCTTAATCACTAAATACAAAATCAGACTGACTACTATAATCGTCACCACAGTAATGACTGCAGTCATAGAAGATACTGCGGCAGTGAATGTACTGAGCGTATTATCAAACGTTTCTCGAACATTAGTAATGTTCCATTGCTTAGGGAAGCGTGTTTCCAGATCCTTCGTAAAGGCATTGGAACTTTCTCCCTCTTTCAGATACACATTTATGGATTGAGCGGTGTACTCCGGTTGAAGTCTTCTCATTCCATCGCCGGTCATGCTTGCCACCATTCCAAGTTGGCTAATCTGCTGGCTTAAACCAGTGACCAAATAATTCTCCGTCACACCATTAAACGTAATCGGGACCTCGTCGCCTATTTCTGTATTTTCCAATTTTGCAATAACACCGGAAATGGCAATTTCATTATCATAAATAGGCTCTCGCCCTTTGTATATGGTTTGTGTCTCCAGCTTGGTATAATCGTCAGATACCCGGAGCATAAAGCTGGTATCTTTAATCGAAGCGACCATACTATCCAATACGGTCAATTTTTTGACCTCTGGCATGGCTTCTAAGTCTGCAAACATCCCCTGCTGGAGATCTCCGCTCTTAGGTAACAACATGAAATCGCTATGTTCTATACCTAACAATTCTATAACGGCGGAGGTATCTCCCTTAAAGTTAAAATTCAATATAGAGCAAAAAATACTAGAAAAGGTTAATCCGGCAACGATCAATACGATCATCATATTTTGTTTCGCCTGCCTTGCTAGAGCTTTAAGGCTTAAGCTGAATTGCAGATTCATTCGGGATGTTTCGAGTGGAATTGGGTTCCGCTTGAAATTGTGAGTGAGGATTCCGCTCTGCAGAGCTGTAATCGGAGTAATGTTCCGAATTCGCCGGCTCGACAGATAGGTAACAAGTAGCACTAGTCCAGAGACAATAACCAAACTAAGCACTGCACTGACCCCTTCAAAGGATATTGGCCACAGAAGTCCGATTGAAGACGAAATCATATTCCCTACCAACGGCATAACCAGCCCAGATAACCCGCCTCCCGGTATAGCTGCAATGATGGAAACTGAGGTGAACTGTAGCAGAAGCGCATTTTTAATCTGCCATGAAGTATAACCGTTAGCTTTTAAAATACCGATGTTCGTTAAATTGTCTTCAATATGCCCCAATATTTGAAACCTGATGACAATCAGCGAGATTAGAACCATAATCAGTGCAAACACAATTAGAATGGCTGCTAAAAGATTAACAAAAACACGGTTCCCTTCGAGACCAACCTCTGCCCGCATGACTTGAAATTGATCCGTACTTCCTGAGGCAAAAATCCGCTCACTAAGCATTTGTTCCAGCTTTACACCCTTTGAAGGATCGGTTAAATCTGCTGATAGAAAGCTGTATTGAGCTTCAGTTCCAAGACGTTCCTCCAACTGTTTATAACCTTCATCAGTCAAAAAAACTTTTAAAGCTCCATTAGTTAACGTCCCTAACAATGGCTCCTCAATAAAGCCACCTATGGTATAAGAAAATGAGTTATTATCGTATACAAAAGTAAAAGTATCCCCCAGGTTATACCCCGATCCAACATGGAACAAATAAGGCAGATAGATCATATTCGCATCCTTAGATCCTAGCGGAGTCGTTGTCTTGAACAGTCCCTTGGTCCGTGGTGTATCCATGTTAAGAATTATAAAAGCTACCGTAGTGTCCGTTTGTCCGTACTTCATTTTAGCGTCTGCTAACAGAATTGCTGCTTCATTCTCCCAGGAATCTGTATATGAATAACTATCCACAAGCTCCTCATATCCTTCTAGATAATCATCTTTCGGGAAAAATGCACTTAATTCTGGAGTCCTTAATTCAGTCATTTTTTCTTGCTGGAAGGAATTGAGCTTCAAACTGACCGTAAGGCCAATGTTCAGCAGCAGCACAGCTATCATGATAAGAATGAAGAGCGTAACCGTGGCACTTTTTCTTTTACGAATATTAGACCAAGCTAATTTTCCTATTAAGCTACTCATCCCTACCACCCCAATTCGGTTAGAAAGGACTGTAATTGCTGCTGCCGTTCAGGTCCGTTATCTTCGCTATAAGGGGTAAGACGCAAATCTCCCACGATGACTCCATCCTGCAAATACAATATCCGATTTCCACGCAACGCGGTTTTAAGATCATGAGTAACCATAATTATACTTTGCCCTTGCCTATTCACCTCAGTAAGGACGCGCAGTACACCTATTCCTGCTGAACTATTTAACGCACCCGTCGGCTCATCGGCGAAAACCGCTTTTGGACTGTTGATCAATGCCCGGATAATACCCGCCCGCTGAGCTTCGCCACCTGAGATTTGCGCCGGAAACTTGCCCCAGACAGAGTCATCCAGACCTACGTCTGAGAGTAGCTTTTTGGCTTTTTTTACAGCCCCTGCTCTATCCTTTTGTACAAGAAAAGCACTTGATAATACATTGTCGAGGACACTCATCGTATCCAGCAGATGAATCTGCTGAAACACAAACCCACAATTCTTCCGCCGGAATATCGCAAGCTGATCATTACTCATGGCTGTGATATCCTGACCTTCAAATAGAACCTCTCCAAGCGTTGGCTTATCCATACCCGAAATGGCATACAGCAGTGTTGATTTACCAGAACCAGAGCTGCCCATGATAATCGTAAAATCACCATGATATAAGGTCAGATCCAGATTTTTCAAAACATGCTGCTGAGTTCCTCCATGGGAGAAGGTTTTTCCAAGCTTATTAGTCTGCATCAGCACTTTATTATTCACTTCGCTCATGTTGAACACTCCATTTACATTCATGCTCATTAATTGCGCTAAAAAAAATCATAGCTCCACGCAAAATATAATGGCTGCAATCACAAGCTCATTCGTAATTGCAACCTTATCGTACGTTAAATGTTCTTAACATGTCTTTGTGCAATCCTTAGCTAATTCTTAATTCTGTCCTGCTAAAGGAATTAGCAGTTTGACTGTAAATCCGTCCTCCCGATTGGAGCACAGAATGTCGCCTTGCATTTTTTGCATCATATAACGGGAAATGTACAGGCCTAGACCCGCACCATTCTGGCTCACGGCCAGACCGCCCCGAAAAAATTTATTGAATACTAAAGGCAGCTCCTCTTCAGGAACCCCGGGGCCATAGTCCAGAATATCTACCTCCAGATAATGATCCGTGATCTCGAACTTAATATCTATGGGTGTGTCTGTGTAGGCATATTTGTAGGAATTATTCACAACATTATCGATCACCTGCTGCAGCCGCAAGGGGTCCACCGTAATGATACAGTCAGGCACAGAGGCTGTTGAAATCCGTTCATAGAAATTTACATTATTTATAATTTGGATCAGCAGGTGGCTTTGCTCCTCCGTTAAGCTGACTTTAAGTTCATTTAGTTCCTCCAAGGTCGAATGGAACATATCGGTCACCAGACGATCAATCTGATCTGCTTTGGAGTACAAAGTGTTAAGCTGTCTGCTAGTCTTCTCATCCCTTGCGCTTAATAACATCAGTTCCGTGATCGCCTTTAAAGAAGCAACTGGTGTTTTAATGTCATGACTGAGACTAGCAACCAGTTCCTTTTTACTTTTATTCGCCAAATATTCGCTGTGTCTAGCCGCTGCAAGCTCTTCCCGCATCATATCAAAGCTTTCGGTAAAAGCACCAAACAGATGGTTACGATCCATCTCCAGCGGCACTTCCAGATCACCTCTGGCGATATGCTTCGCGAATAGCTGCATTTTGCGAAACGGACGGAGAACCGATCGATTCAGGAACCAAATATAGAGGATGCCTAGAGCCGAAAGCAGAAGCAGCATCACAATAGAAACTTGTATAAATTGTTTTTTCATATGTATAAAAATCGCACGGTAATCATTATTAATAATCACCTTACCCACCATCTTATCCTGAACAAAAACGTCCACTAGAGTATCCCGATTGTTGATGGCTTCGTTAACGGTAACGGAAATCGCATTTCCTGTCTGATATTTAAGTACTCCCGCGGTATCGATAATGGCAAATTCATATGGACTTTCCTTGTATAGCTTCGGATCAAGCTTGTCCCAGTTCTGTTCCGTGAGTTTCACAATGGTATTGATAGCCACTCTATCTGTTCCTGTCTCCACCTGCAAATTAAGAATTAGGAATGTGAGCGTTAAACTTGCGGCAAATATAGTAAGCAGAAGGGCCAACAGCAGTTTTTTTGTCATAACTATTTGTCCTCAAAAGCATAACCGATGCCCCATACTGTACGGATGTACTGAGGATCATTAGGATTCTGCTCAATTTTCTCGCGTAGATGACGGATATGTACATTTAAGGTGCCATCCCCCGCAAAAACATCTCCCCATACCTCTGTAAATAACTCTTCTTTGGGGATTACCCTATTTTTCTGCTGAATCAAATAGCTGAGCAATTTATATTCCATCGTTTTCAGCTTGAGAGCTACGCCATTAAGGCTTGCCCTCCTAAGTTCGGGGTCTATCTGGATAGGCCCGGCTTGGAGGCTAGCTGCCTCAGCTATAACTTCGTTATTGTGGCGTTTAAGCACCGCCTTCACTTTTGCTAGCAGCACTCTCAGGGTATACGGCTTATGAATATAGTCATCTCCTCCGATATCAAGAGCAATCAATACATCATCTTCACTGGAGCGGGCACTAATAAACAAGATGGGAATCCCCATCGTCTGACGCAGCTCTTTGCATAACTGGAAGCCGGATTCACCGCCTAAATTAATATCAAGCAATAACATTGAGACCTGATGCTCACGCAAAAAGCTCCGGCAGGCATCTGCGCTTGTAACAAACGCGGTTTGAACATCGAACAAATTAAAATATTCGCAGGTGGTCTCCGCAAGTTCAGTTTCATCATCAATAATTAAACAATCATATCTCATGGATTTCTCTCCGCTTCAACAGAATTTAGTATTATGTTAGAATATGCCTTTAAGGAGGGGTTACCTGTGGATAAACAATCCCAGCGTCTGGAGCAATTTTTAGATAAATACGAACTAAGCTGGCCATTGAGCGGCACAGTCTTGATAGCTCAGCATGGAGAAATCAAGCTACAAAAAGCATATGGATATGCGAATCTTGAACATCAGGTTCCGAACGCTATAGATACCAAATTTCGAATCTGGTCGTTAACCAAGTCATTCACTGGCATGGCGATTCTGATGCTAAAAGAACAAAAACGTCTGCGACTGGAAGATCCGATCCTAAAATATCTTCCTGAACAGCATGCATTCGAGGGGATGACCATCCTTCATCTGCTGGGACATACCTCGGGTATAGCCAACTACACTTCTCTACCCGAATATAATCAAAAATTAAATAAGCTGAAGCTGACTCCACTGGAGATGTTACAGCTATTTGTGAGTCAACCACCTGCATTTATGCCTGGCACATCGTTTTCCTATAATAATTCGGGTTATTATTTATTAGGAATGATCATTGAAAAGATTACTGGCATGACATTTGAAGATTATATCACTACTTTTATATTACAGCCTCTTGGCATGGTAAATACAGGAGTTTATAACAATCAGCAAATCATTTCAAAATTAGCCTCACCTTATCATTCCTCATGGGGAGAGTATACTCAGGGAGAATACATAAATATGAGTTCTATTTTGTCAGCAGGTGCCATGTATTCGACGGCTGCTGATCTTTTCCTGTGGGATCAAGCTTTATACTCCGATCAATTAGTATCCCACGATACTCTGGAGATGGCTTTTCATTCAAGTAATCTCAAATATCGATTTGGTTGGTTCTTAGACGAACGTTATGATCGCAAAAGAATGAATCATGGTGGCGCTTACCGCGGCTTCCGAAGTGAAATGCACAGATATCCAGAAGAGCAGACAACCGTCATCATGTTGACCAATTATGATTGTGTCCCCATTACCAAGTTAACGGAATCTCTATCTGGATTAGTATTCGGTGAGCCCGCCGAAATTCCGATATTCCCGCAAGCTTTTCCACTTGATGATAGCATGTATGCTGAATATATGGGGACCTATGAGGGATTTGGCTGCAAAGCGAGCGTGGAGCGTAGGGGCCAGGACTATTATTTTGTCTGGAATGATGAAGAGGTTACACCGTTCTACCCTATCTCAGAAACAAGATTCCATCATACCAAGCATGACAGTAAATTTGAATTTAAACGGAATGAACAGGGTGAGCTTTCATTTCTGGGGATGAAAAAAAACAAACAAGTGCCGCAATAGCCATAAAATAGCTACTGGGCACCTGCCTTTTTTCAGCTAAGGCCTAAGCCTTGGCCAAAATTATAAATTGCGTGAGCATCACGATTACCGCTGCAGATACCCCCAGCGAATTAATGATTGTTAAAGCATTTGGATAACTTTCTTTCCGAAATTGTGAGAACAAAGACACCGTCCATAACACGCTGAAAAATAACGACGACAACCCGGATACAGCTTCACTATCAATTCGTCTGCTCCGGATAAACAATCCGACAAGGGTGGCGACAGTATAAACAATATATATTACTAGCTCTATCGATGTGATAACGATCGCCTCGCCGGCAGAGAACAAACGCATTAACAAGTATTGAAAACCTAAACAGATAAACACAAGCTGGTTAAAAGATAGTCTCTTCACTCTCATAGCTTAGCTCCTTTAGGATATATTTTCACAAAAAGATAACGCTTACATTGTACTAGTGATTGAATATATCTTCTGTGACTTTCCATACCCTGCCAAATATTAGTCAGATAATATCCTCACATACAAAAAAGGAAGTACACTTTGCGAAAAAGATCCGCAAGGCATACTTCCTTTTTTTACGATTCGATTGTAGATTTAGACGGAATGGGACATCTTAGTTCCAAAATAGAATGAACAGTGGATTTATAAGATGTTTTCTTAAAATTAGGAGGTCATTGCTGTGAGAAACAAACAATCCATTGTCTTCGTGACCATTCCATTATCCGAGATCAAGAAGTTCATCCTTATTGATATTGTTGCTGGATGGGTCTTTTATTTTGCTATAAAATTCCCCTTCCATTCCTTAATTGCCGCCTCTGCCGGAAGCATGTTTGGTCCTATCCTCATACGCCAATCCATGAAGTTAGTTCAAAATCGCGCCAAGGTTTAAGGTTTTAAGAACTGCTCAATCTGTTTTTTATGATGCTTATCATGTGGGATAAAACTTCTCAGGTACTTGCGAACGCTGAATTTTTTGCGGTCTCCATCCTTATATTCCTGATTGAATTCATCTTCCGTTAAGCCTGCAGCTGCATCTATGATTTTAGTTCTATAACGTACAAATTGTTCAATTAATGTTTGTTCAGATAATAATTTAGCATATTCTACAGCATTAGCATTAAACTTGTTAAAATCCAAATGCTTGGTTGTGATCGGTTCCCGGAGAATTATTTTCTTAATCGCACCTTCATAAAAATATTTATCCCATAACATGAGATGACAGATGATATCCTTTACAGTCCATTTACCAGCTGCAATAGGCTGATTCCAATATTTGTCTGACACTTCCCCTAAAGATTCTACGAATGGGATGAGGGACTTAAATTCGAGTAACATTTGCTCATTTGTTCTTGCAGCCAGAGAGATCAACCTCCACATGAAAAATAAAATAATTCAGTCACAACATCTATGCTGCGTCATCCGCAGAAGCTGCGGCCAGATCCGTATCAGTAGAGTCAGGATTCAGCCAAATCTCAATCAACTCATGGGTACGCTTCACATCATTTTCGTCAAGCATGTAATACCATTGATCCTTCCGTCTGCCTTCACCCTGCAACATATGGCTTGTGATCTCAGGAGTACCCCCTTCAAGAATTACTCTTTTCGCCAAATCAAGAATAAAGTCTGACTTCATATTGGTTTGGAAATTACTTCCTGCTATTTCGATGATTTTCTGTATATTAAGGATATTATCTACTCTCTTCATCCGTTCAAGCGCAGATTTCAAAAAGATCCGCTGCCGCTCCGTTCGTTTAAAATCAGAATCCTCCCGGTATCTTACATACATTAATGCTTCAGCGCCAGAATAAATCGGTTTGTTCGGTTCAATTCTTAATTTCTCATGATCCGGGCTCTTGTTCTCAATCACCTTGGTAATCGGAAGTTCAACACCCCCTAGAGCATCTGTAACGCCCACAAGGCCGTTGAAATTAATAGTAGCGTAATATTCGATAGGCGCGTTTAATAAATTTTTAACGGTGTCTACACTCATCTGAGGACCGCCATAGGAATGAGCTGCATTAATCTTGGTTTCTTTCCTAGCTCCTTTAACCTTTTCCGCTCCAATAATTTCTGCATAGGAATCACGAGGGATCGACACGAACAATACTTTATGATCAACTGGCCGGATCACAGTATATATAATCGAATCAGAAAGGCCGTTCTCTTTTCCCCGCTGATCAGTACCCAGTAAGAGGATAGAAAATGGACGATCCTTGTTATTCGCCATTGGTTGTAATCCGGGAGCTTCAGCGTTTTCATTATTTTCTAAAGGAACGTATGATCCATCAAGCGTGTGTTCAATAGTCGGAGCCACAACGTTATTAAATCCGAAAATCAGCAGTTCTTTACGAAAAACATAAGATCCTAGCCCAGCAATAAGTACGATAGCAAGCGTAAATAGCCAGATCTTTTTTTTCTTGCTGGTCTTAGTTTTCTTCTTCACCTTTTTTTTCTCAATTCTACTTAAAGAAAATGAAGAAGCTGAATGGGTAGTCTGTTTATTTTTCATTCGGATCCTTAACCCTTCCTGATGACGGATTCTACCAGCCGGTAATAGGGAATCATGTAGGTTGTCTCAAAGCCTAATCTATGCGCTAAGTTGAAAGAACCCTCGTTATCCAGACGACACGCCCACACCGGCTCAAGCTGATGTTCTAGACAGTATTCGATTAAGGCTGAACAGACAGCGTAGGCATAGCCCTTACCCCGATGTGCTTCTGAGGTTTCTATGCCTATTTCCAGTTGATGCTCATTAACAAAACCCGAAAATGCCGTAGAGGCAATTTCCCCAGCGTCAAGAATATTGAAGCCCAGCCCCTCGGCAAGAAATTGCTCTTCATTCCTCCAAAACGCCTTAGGATTGACACCTCCTGTTGCCGCCAAAAACCGTTCTTTGTTCATTCGCACCACTTCAAGATCTTGGTTAAGATAAGAAGCTTTCTGGTTCAGATATCGCTCGCGGTTAAAGCTGAAGTTGACCCTTGTATTTCTATGGAGCATTTCCTGTTCACTCCAATGAGCGATAACTTCCGGCCAGCCTCCCGCTGGATCAGCCTGCAGAAATTCTTGATGATGCCGAATCATATTTTTATTGGTTATGTAATCAAAAAGATCGCGCTTAAACTCTTCATTATCCGACTCTCCAATTAATAAAGACATTCCACAAGGGTGTGCAATGTAAAAAGCACGCGGGTTAACGATATCGTCAACATATACGCTGCCAGGTATGACTTGCTGCACCACTGACTCAGCAAACATCGTATTTATTTTCACTTTTCCTAAAGGCTCAATAGCTTTGTAATAGTCTTTACTCTCTAGTCGTTTCATAATTTTCTCCTTAGATATCACGTAATGTTTTGATAGATAACCACCAGTATGTGAGGATATTTTTTACTGGATGACACCGTTACCTAAAATATCCCATTATTATAGACGATCTTAGGGTCGATAAGTTTCTATTTATAAGAAATTTGTGAGACAAAAAAAGACCATATCCTATCAAGGATTGGTCTACCCTATTTATTAATGCTGATCTTAGGTTTTTTTCACAATCATATCGATCTCACTCTTCAGTAAAAGATATCTGACGACACTTCTCATGATCGGAACTTTAGTCAACTTATGCTGATCTACATAACTTTTCATTTGGTCTTTAGACAGCCCGAGCAAGCTTCCCGCTTCAGACACCGTCAATACTTCCTTGTTACTTGTAGCGTTAAAGGTTTTCTTAACTTTTAAATTCCAGTCTTCAAACACCTGCATTTACATCCGCCACCTTTCTATAAAAAAATCCCCAAACGATACGTTTGGGGATTCATTTTACTACTTACAGTTTTACAACATTCTCCGCTTGTTGACCACGATTGCCTTGAACTACGTTAAATTCCACACGTTGTCCTTCATCCAGGGACTTGAATCCGTCACCAGTAATTGCGCTGAAATGTACGAATACATCTTCTCCACCTTCAACCTCGATAAAACCAAAACCTTTGTCTGCGTTAAACCATTTCACTGTTCCTGTTTGCATAATATAATTACCACCTTATTTTTATTTACATGTTATTCTTATCCTCAAAAAATCTCTTGCAAAATCTCTAAAAAAATAAAAATTCACATATGGTACAAGGTTATTAACGTCTAAAGAATAACCCTCTACGCTATGTGAATTCGCCAGGTAAATACTTTCGATAGATTGATTATAACACAGCTAACACCAAATAGATACTCTACTGCATTATGAAGAAAATGGGAGGTAAGAAGGAGCTGTGCCATAAGTGATTCTACGAGCGGAGACTGACCTCCTCACTTTCAATATCCTAAAATCAACAAAACAGCGATTCTTCTGTTATCGAAGAATCGCTGTTCGGCGTTTTTTGGTCATTCGCGGCCTGCTACGACTACACATTCATTATCCTACGGGATTTTCGGACTCAGTAGACGTTATTCACATGTTTTTATCCATTACAGCTAGATTTCGGACTCCAGTGACGCTATACCTTGGAAAGAGGCTCATATTAAGCATTTTTCGGGCCAATAGCTGCACTGGAGTCCGATAACATTCCCCATATCGGATAATCCTACGTTTAAGGACCACTGTGTCCGTTAGTAGGTTACTAAGCGTATTTTCCAGTGACAAAGCATTTGCTTTCGACACAGCAGTCATTTTCATAGCTTAGAGGACAGCCCTTTTCTAAAATTTGAAAAGGGAAATTAAATTTTAAAGTAAGATAATTTATCCAACAGGTCTTGCACCATTGAGCTGAGTGACTCCGACGAGGCTGAGATCTCTTCCATAGAAGCAAGCTGCTCCTCAGAGGCTGCTGCTACACTTTGGGAGTCAGAGGAAGCTTCCGAAGCAAGATCGGCTAATTGTTTAACCGTAACTGAAATTTGCTCCGTACCCGCGGTCATCTGCTGTGCCGCTGCTGACACCTCTTGGATCTGGTCGGTTACCTGTGTCATCTCTGTCAGAATCGACGTAAATAAAAGATCACTATCAGATACACTCTGCACACCAAGAATTACTTTTTCATTGCCGACAGCCATTGCTTGTGAAGCTTGATTAGTATCTTGCACCACATCTTCAACCAAAGCAGTAACTTGTTCGGCAGCTTTTTTAGTCTGATCTGCCAGCATGCGAATTTCTGAGGCCACTACAGCAAAACCTCGGCCATGTTCACCCACTCTGGACGCCTCAATAGCCGCATTTAGTGCCAACAGATTGGTCTGTTTACTTATGTTCGAAATCAAGCCGATAATCCCGCTGATCTGAGCAGAGCGTTCACCTAAACGTTCGATCGCCAGACTCGTCTCATCCACAGACAGCTTTAACTCTGACATTTGGTTCACTGCCATTTGCAGCTGCGCACTGCCCTTTTTCGTCTGATCGGTAACTTCATCTGCAGATGCAGATACCGATGACGAAGAGTCAGCGATCCGTTGCACTCCAACATTCAGCTCGCTCATCGCCATTGAAGAATCACCCGCATAATCATTCTGCAGCTGCGCTCCTTCGGCTACTCGTCCAATTGCCACAGCAATTTGTTCAGCAGCTTTCCCAGTCTGCTCAGCGTTAGCTGTCAGCTCTTCAGAGGTAGCTCCCACGGACATTGATAAATCAGCGACAAGTCCAAACATTTCTCGAAGCTTATGGGTCATATGATTAAAATGTGTAGCCATTTTGCCGAATTCATCATCATTTCGAACCTGCAGGGTTTGAGTCAAATCACCCTGAGACATCAGCTGCAGTTTCTCAGATAACAAGCGAAGCGGTTTAACTACCATCAACCATAGTTGAAGACCAACAATAACAGCTAAAATCAAAATCCCAATAATCATAATGATAAAAAATTCTGTTTTAGCTTGTTCATAATCAGCCATGATAACATCCTTAGAGATCGCTGTCTGTGTGTACCAGACCTGGTCACTTCCAGGCATTGGTATCGGAACAAAAGTCCGCAGCACGTCTTCTCCCTTAGAATTTATCGTGTATCCCAGTTTGGCCTCCCCATTCTTCACACGCTTCCACAGTACTGTTTTATCTTCTGTATCACCAAATTCTTTGAGTACACTTTGAGGATCATTTGGGTTGGCTGCATATTTGCCATTACCAGTGATTAAAGAAACATAACCTCCCAGAGGTTTATAATTAACGGCTTCTTCCTGCAATTGGGTTAACGAAACATCGAACCCTACAGTTCCCAGAAATACACCCGTTTTATCCAAAATTGGCAGCATGACCGAAATCATCTCTATAGCTCCACCAGTTGTCTCATAGGAATAGGGTTCAATATAGACCGGTTTTTTCTCTTTTTTTGGTAAAAGGTAATAATCACCCGCACCCTCTACATCATAATTCTTTAAGGGTTCAACCTTTATTGCACCTTGATTTCTAAAGACATAAGGAATAAAACGCCCCGTACCATCATCATATGGCATCTTATTTATATTAGCCTGATCGTTCTGATCAAAAGCATTGGGTTCCCATAATATACTCATCCCAAAAATTTCTGGTCTGTGCTCAAGCATAGTTTTCATTGTAGAAACAACATCTTCACGGTCCAAGGTTTGACGTTCTCTTGATTCAAGTAGTACTTCAGCAAGCGCTTCACCCGTCGACTGAATGTCTATCATTCTATTCTGAATGGTCTCCGCATAACTTTTTCCTGCGACCTCTGCCTGAAGTTCACCGTTGGATATGCTCACACTACGCAGATTAGCCAGGTTTGCGACTAAACTAAAGAAAAAGATCACAATAATTACTAAACTTACCACCATAACAAACTTAAACGTTAATGAAAGCCTTCGATACAATGCCATCTGAACAACTCCACTCTAGGATAATATATCTTTAATCGACAAAATACGACCTCTATTCAATAGGACTTATTACCTATAATTCAAGGGATGAAAATTTAAAATTCTATCCATTCCAAAAGTATGTTTAAATAAAAGTAGCCTAATCAAAAAATAACATAATACAAAGGAGTTCATGCCAATGGAAATATCCTCTTTTTTGTTGCCAAAAGATCAAGTCGCCTATATCACTAACTCACTATCCATGCTGGAAGCCTTAGAACAATTAGAACAGCACCATTACACAGCTATCCCTATTATTGATAATGAAGGAAAATATGTAGGAACACTTTCGGAGGGTGATCTATTGTGGAAGCTGAAAAACACAGCAGATTTAACCTTTGACAATATAGGGGAAGTTCCAGTAAGCGACATCCAAAAGCATGTTCATAACGAAAGTGTTCTCATTAATGCAGAAATGGAGGATATGCTGACGCTCGCTGCGGATCAGAATTTCGTTCCTGTGATTGATAATGAGGGTGTATTTGTTGGAATTATTAGGAGAAAAGATATCATTGAATATTACACTCGCAACATTACGGATTAATAAAAAATGACCAATCTCCAATACGGAGACTGGTCATTTTATTTTTCACCAAAATTATAGTTCAGTCAGGATAATCGTTCCTTGTGGGGTAATCGCCAAAGTATGCTCATATTGTGCTGACAATCCACCGTCAATGGTACGCGCAGTCCAACCATCCGCATCAATTTTTGTTCTGTAACTGCCTGTGTTCAGCATGGGCTCAATGGTAAATACCATCCCCTCTTTAAGACGAGGCCCTCTCCCTGCTGGACCATAGTGAGGCACTTCCGGAGCTTCATGCATTTCTGAACCGATCCCGTGGCCAATAAAATCACGTACTACAGAAAATCCGTTAGACTCTGCATAAACTTGGATGGCATGCGCAACATCCCCGATACGGTTGCCTGCAACCGCCTGCTCGATTCCACGGAATAACGATTCCTTAGTAGTGTCTAGAAGTTTGGTCGCCTGTTCACTAATATTGCCAATCCCGTAAGACCAGGCCGAATCTGCCAACCAGCCGTTTAAGTTAACAACCATGTCAATGGTTACGATATCCCCGTCTTTTAGCGGCTCTTTTTTCGGAAATCCGTGGCATATTACATCATTTACAGATGCACAGGTTGCGTACGGGTACCCATTATATCCTTTTTGCTCAGGAGTAGCTCCTTGAGACAATATAAATTTTTCTGCAAATTCATCAATTTCCCAGGTCGTAATACCAGGCTGCAAAATTTGCGCAATTTGACGATGACATTCAGCGAGAATTTTTCCCGCCGCACGCATTTTTTCGATCTCTTCCATCGTTTTCATGATAATCATAATATCGCCTCTTCTGTACAGAACACATCGCTCTCGGGCAACGGTTCTTCTTTTGTATTTAGTTTACCCTTTATATTATGAAAGAAAATCGCGAGAAATCCAAATCATTAGGCGAAAAAATTTATATTTTCCTTCCTGAATCTAAAAAAATCATTTTTTTTATGAGAATGTTAGATTAAAGGCGAGTGCTTTATTGGCAATTTCACTCATTTATTTATTGAAAAATAAAATTATTGTTATCGTTAAATTATTTATTATTCCTAAAAATTCCTTTATATGTTATATTCAAAATAACTGAGGAGGTGATACATGCCTGTAATTGAGTGCATTTACTGCAACCACCTGGAGGATACGCATAATCAAAGAAGCAACCCTATTTGATTAAGGAGGAAATGTTGATGAAATTCAGAAAGCATTTTTCGTTCCGGAAAATCAGTTTGTTAGTATTAATTAGTATCCTTACTCTTTCTATATCTTTACCTCAACAGCAGGTAGCGGCAGCAAACACTTCTGTTAAAGGTTTTTATGTAAGCGGTACCACTTTATACGATGCTACTGGCAGTCCTTTTGTAATGCGTGGGGTGAATCATGCACACACTTGGTACAAAAACGATCTGGCTACTGCAATACCGGCCATCGCAGCGACTGGCTCCAATACCGTCAGAATTGTACTTTCTAATGGCAGCAAGTGGTCTCTCGATACTTTAGCTGATGTCCAAAATATTCTAAAGCTTTGTGATCAGTATAAAATGATTGCCATGCTAGAAGTGCATGATGCTACGGGCTCAGACAACACCTCTGACCTTAATGCTGCAGTAAACTATTGGATCAGCATCAAGGATGCTTTGATCGGTAAAGAAGATCGTGTCATTGTGAATATTGCTAATGAATGGTACGGTTCTTGGAACACTGCAACATGGGCTAGTGGATACCAAGCGGCAATTCCTGCGTTAAGAAATGCGGGCATTAAGAACACTTTAGTTGTAGATGCAGCGGGATGGGGTCAATACCCACAATCTATTTTCACTAGTGGTCAGGCTGTATTTAATTCAGATACTTTAAAAAATACCATTTTCTCTATTCATATGTACGAATATGCTGGAGGTAATGCTGCTACAGTTAAGAGTAATATCGATAGTGCCTTGGCTATTGGAGCCCCTGTAATTATCGGCGAATTCGGTGACAAGCACACGGGTGGAGATGTCGATGAAGCCACCATTATGAGCTACACTAAGGAAAAAAAGGTGGGCTGGCTCGCCTGGTCCTGGTATGGTAATGGCGGAGGCGTTGAATATCTGGATCTAGCCAGCGGTCCAGCAGGAACACTCAGCAACTGGGGAAATACAGTCGTTAATGGAGCAAACGGAACCTTAGCAACCTCTGTGCTTAATAAAATTTACACAACACCTGGTTACCAACCTGTGCCGGATGGTGGCACTACACCTACACCTACACCTACACCTACACCTACACCTACACCTACACCTACACCTACACCTACACCTACAGCTACACCAACACCAACAGCCACTCCTACCGGCTCGCCAACCAGTAATCTGGCACTTTACTACCGTGCTGCAGATACCAATGCTACAGATAACTCAATCAAGCCCTACTTCAACATCTATAACAATGGAACAACGGCAGTCAATTTAAATGGACTGAAAATTCGTTATTACTTTACTAAAGATGGAAGTGCCTCCCTCAATGGTGTGATCGATTGGGCACAGGTCGGTGCTTCTAATATATCGGTTTCCCTCGGGTCCACAAGTGGGACGAACGCCGACTCTTACGTTGAGCTTACTTTCAATGCTAGCGCGGGCTCCATACCTGCCGGTGGGCAGTCAGGAGAAATCCAATTACGCGTGCACAAAAGCGACTGGTCTAACTTCAATGAAGCAAATGACTATTCGTTCGATCCAACCAAAGTTTCCTTCAGCACTTGGAACAAAGTAACCCTGTATCAAAACGATGTACTGATCTCCGGTATCGCTCCTTAAAAACATAAACCAGCGAGCCTCCCGGAATTGGAGACTTGCTGGTTTTTAAATGGGATCTGTTGTAGCGCAAATGTTGGGCTCTTACTAGATTATTGTAGATCAAATAAAGGCTGCTGCTAGATTTGTCAGTCAACGGTGATCTACTGCTGTTAGTCTGCTGCTGAACTGTTACTACTTTGATGTTAGTTTACTGCTGCTCGTCTATTGTTCCGCTAGTCGGTTGCTGCTCTTTTGTTTGGCTGTTCTGCGTACTACTCCACTATTGCTCCTACTGATCTAATCTAATTTTACTCTGTCACCATCTAATGTTATTTTACTATCGATTTAATTCGACCCTTTCACCACTCTGATGTTTGTCTACTGTCGCTCGTCTATTGTTCCGCTAGTCGGTTGCTTCACTTTTATTTGGCTGTTCTGCGTTACTTCACTATTGCTCCTGCTGTTCTGCGTATTACTCTACAATTGTTCCTAATGCGCTAATATCACACTGTCCCACTATCTAATATGACTCTTTCACTACTCTAATGTTAGTCTACTGCCGCTTGTCTGCGCTCATCTGCCGTTCTTTACCTTTTGAGTGCTTTGTCGTGATTTTCGGACTCAGATGACGCTATTTGTGCAATTTAAGCCGTTTTGAATAACTTTCGGACTGGAGAGACCTTATTCCTCTGAAAAAGGCCTATTTCTGCCTCTTTTCATACCCTTAACGGCGCTGGTGTCCGAACACTCTGCAATTAGGCAAGATTTCAGGAAATAAGGGCTCCTGAGTCCGTCACCTTGTTAGTCTACTGCCGCTCGTCGCGCTCATCTACTGCTCATCTGCCGTTCTTTACCTTTTGAGCGCTTTGTTGTGATTTTCGGACTCAGATGATGCTATTTGTGCGATTTAAGCCGTTTTGAGCAACTTTCGGACTGGAGAGACACTATTCCTCTGAAAAGGGTCTATTTATATCTCTTTTTATACCGTTACGGCGCTGGAGTCCGAATACTCTGCAAATTGGCAAGATTTCAGGAAATAAGGGCTCCTGAGTCCGTCACCATGTTAGTCTACTGTCGCTCGTCAGCGCTCATCTGCTGCTCATCTGCTGCTCATCTACTACTCTACTATCGAACATCTACTGCTCATCTGCGATCATCTGCTACTCATCCACTACTCGTATGCGCTTATCTGCTGCTTATCTGCTGCTCATTTACTCTTGTCTACCGTTCTTTACCTCTGGAGCATTTTGTGTACGACACGCCCCTTGCGCATCTAACTACACCCAAACCACAAAAATCCCGGCAGCCATCCAACTGGCCCCGGGACATTTTTAAATCTACTTTCATTTAGTCATGGAAATTAAGCCCAGAGGTAACGGCTTTAACATAATCTGCACGGATCACGAAATCTCCAAAATGCTCGCCTTGTTGACGTTCTTTGGCATATCGGTGAAGAATAGGTTCAAGCGTCTCTAGGATCTCTTTCTCATCTATGTTTTCTTTATACATTTTATTGAGGCGATCACCCGTAAAGCCTGCTCCTAAATACATATTGTATCTGCCAGGAGCCTTGCCGATAAACGAGATTTCACCCAGCGCCGGTCTAGCACATCCATTAGGGCAGCCGGTCATTCGGATCACAATTTCCTCGTCACGCAAACCAGCTTTATCTATAACAAGCTCCAGCTTATCTATCAATGAAGGCAGGTAGCGTTCCGCTTCAGCCATCGCAAGTCCGCAGGTTGGCAGTGCTACACAGGACATGGAGCTGCGCCGCAATGCAGAAAGATGTGCTCCATCTGTTAGTCCATGCTGTTTAGCCAGCTCAGCTACTTTGCGTTTTTTGGCAGTAGTGACGTTGGCAATCGTTAGATTCTGATTCGGCGTTAGCCGGAAATCTCCAGTATGAATTTTAGCAATCTCCCGCAAGCCAGTCATCAAGGTGTATCCTTCTTGGTCATGAATCCGTCCGCTTTGAATATAAAGTGTCAGGTTCCATTTTCCGTTGGTACCCTTCACCCAGCCGTAACGGTCTCCGTTGTGATCAAAATGATAATCACGTGCTGCTTCAAGCTGCCATCCGAGTCTTTCATGCAGTTCGTCTACGAACCATTCCAGACCGTGGCGGTCAATCGTATATTTGAACCGTGCATTTTTGCGGACAGAGCGATTGCCATAATCCCGCTGGATCGTTACGGTCTTTTCTGCCACATCAATCAACTGTTCCGGACGGCAAAAACCAATTATACGTCCCAACTGAGGATAAGTACTGGTATCGCCATGAGTCATCCCCATACCGCCGCCGACAGAAACGTTGAAGCCGACTAGCTTCTCATTTTCCAGAATAGCGATAAAACCCAGATCTTGCGAGAATACATCCACATCATTAGAAGGTGGCACCGCTAGGCCAATCTTGAATTTACGCGGTAAATATACCGGACCATAGATCGGTTCTACTTCCGCACGTTCGCCTAAGCTATCTACTACCTTCTCACCGTCCAACCAGATTTCATGGTAAGCAGGCGTACGTGGTGATAAGTGATCACTTACTTTGCGCGCCCATTCGTAGACCTCTGCATGCACCTCCGACTGGTAAGGATTCGGATTGCTCATTACGTTACGGTTAACATCGCCGCAAGCTGCCAGCGTCGTCATCAGCGTATCATTAATGCTGCGAATGGTTTTCTTAAGATTCCATTTGAGTACCCCATGCATTTGAAACGCCTGTCTGGTAGTCAAACGTAAGGTTCCATTGCCGTATTTTTGTGCCAGATCATCCATCACTAGCCACTGCTCTGGTGTCGCTACCCCGCCTGGGGCAACTACACGAAGCATGAACTGGAATGCAGGCTCCAGCTTTTGCCGTTCGCGCTCGTTGCGTAAATCCCGATCGTCCTGCATATAGCTTCCGTGAAATTTCAGCAGCCGATTATCATCTTCCGGCAAACCTCCGGTAATCGGATTGCTTAATGTCTCAACAAGCGCGCCCCGCAGATAGTTACTCTCTTGCTTAATGTGCTCAACATCGCTTGGAGGTCCGCCGATCGGCTTAACCTTTTCATTGTTTGCCATTGTTGTTATCTCCCCCCGAAGTCATTCGATAACTTCACTCTATCGCTTAGTAAACATCACGTTGGTAGCGCTGCGCCTGCTGCATATTATCCAAATAAGCTCCCGCTTCTTCAGGACTCAGACCACCCTCATGCTGGATGACAGTAATCAGAGCAGAATGAACATCATGTGCCATATGCTTCTCGTCTCCGCAAATGTAAATATGAGCTCCCGCTTGCAGCCATTCGTAGACCTCGCGGCTCTTTTCCAGAATGCGATGCTGAACATATACTTTCTCTTCGGTATCACGGGAGAAAGCAACATCCAGCTTAGTTAACAAGCCGTCTTTAAGCATTCTCTGCCAGTCCGTCTGATAGAGGAAGTCCGTCACAAAATGCCGATCTCCGTAGAACAGCCATGATTTACCTTCCGCCCCAAGCTCGCCACGTTCCTCCAGGAAAGAGCGGAAGGGTGCAACACCTGTGCCCGGTCCAATCATAATGATCGGCGCATCAGGATTCGTCGGAAGCTTAAAGTTCGGATTATGTTGAATGTAGATGGGCAACGTATCTCCCGGCTGGACTCTTTCAGCACAATGTACCGAGCAGACCCCATAACGCTCACGGCCATATGCCTCATAACGTACAGCTCTAACCGTTAAATGAACCTCATCTGGATTAGCTTTATAGCTGCTGGCAATTGAATAGAGTCGTGCCGGAAGCTTGCGCAAAATAGTCACAAAACTACTGGCCGAACCCTCCCAGGGAGAGAAGTCCTGAACCAAATCGAGCAGATCGCGGCCTTGAATATATTCCTTAAGCTGTTGCGCGCGTTCTGGCGACAATAGATCACTTAATTGGTTAGAAGAAGATACCTTCGCCGCTTGTTCAAGTAACGGTTTGGTCAATACAGTGATTTCATAGTGGTGAAGAAGGGCCTCACGTAAGGTGCCGTCTTCCCCTTTTTTATTAAATGGAACAATATCATTAGGATTCCAGCCCATAGTATGAATAATAGCGTCTACCAATTCAGGATGATTCTCCGGATAGACACCCAGCGCATCCCCTGGTTCAAATTGTATGTTCGAGCCTTCTAGGGATAGCTCCAAATGGCGGGTCTCCCGGTCGGAACCACGTCCGTTCAGATTTAGATTCTCCAATACTTCCGCTTTAAAAGGATTGTTGCGGGTATACAAAGGCTCCTGAGAATCTGCGTCTTCCGCAGCTTGAACCGCTTTTGCCGCAATGGCCGGAGCATTTAAATGTGCATTCAAGGCACCAATCACACCTTCAAACCACTCGGTAACCGAATCATCATAATCAAGATCGCAATCCACACGTGGACTTAACCGCTTGCCGCCAAGTTCCTCAAGCCGCTGATCGAAGTCCTTGCCGGTCTGACAAAAGAATTCATAGGAGGTATCCCCCAGTGCCAGCACTGAGAACTTCAGATTCTCTAATTGAGGAGCTCTTTTGCTATAGAGAAATTCATGGAACATCCGTGCATTATCTGGCGGCTCGCCTTCACCGTGTGTACTGACCAGCAATAGGAGGTTCTCAACCTTCTTAAGCGCATTGGGCTTAAAGCTGTTCATCGCAGTAAGTGTGACCTGAAATCCTTGCTCCTCCAGCTTGCGGGACAAGCTCCCAGCCAGCCGTTGGCAGTTCCCTGTCTGGGACCCAAACAACACAGTCACTTCCCGTGAAGCTACAGGTTGACTAACGGCACTACCTTCCACATTTCCTATCGTATTTGATTGTACTAATTGAACCTCGGCACCTGCCGATGATGCAGTAGTAAGGCCCATGGCTGACAAATAACCACTAAGCCATATTTGCTGTGTCTCCGTTAAGGATGGTAGAAGACGATTGAGTAGCTCGACTTGGCTCTCGTTAAAAGGACTGTTCGTTACCTGTAGTTGCAACAATATCCACCTCTCCTAAACATGAAATCTTCTGATGATCCGTACCTCATGAAATCAGGCTATCACAATAATTGTAAACGATCAATGATGTCGATTTACCCTAATAATTGTAATTTATTGAAAAAGTATCTATAAAGTACGTAAAAACCGATCAAAACAGTATGATTTAACCTGTTTTGATCGGTTTCATTATAAAAAGTGATACTATTTATAAAATATTGTGATAAATAAAAGCTATAATTTTTGCTTACTTTCGGGAAATAACACCTCGCCGATCCCCGTCTTAATCTTCACTATCTCCTCAAGCGTATTCGACAGCTCGCCGGGCGGATAAGGTTTAGTTAAATATTTTTGAATTACATCGTTTAATTGGTTCTTATCCGATTGATCCAGAGCAGAAGAAATAACGATAGGTATATTTTCAGTTCTTGGATCTTCTTTAAGCATTCGGATCAAATCCCAGCCATCCAGCTCTTCACCCAACATCAAATCTACCACAATCGCCACAAATGGGGTTTTCAAGGCCTGATCAAAAGCTTGCTGTGGATGGTAATGATGGGTAACTCGGAAGCCTTTCCCTTTAAGCTCTTCTGATAAAAGCAATGAAAGACTGTAATCATCTTCAACGATCATTACATTAGGCTTAAGCTCTTTATCGGTGCTCCATTTATTAAGCTCATCCTGTTGCCGGCTCGCTTCCGCATGGAGGATAGGGAGGCTAAACCAGACGGTAGTGCCCTCTCCTTCAACGGAATCTATACCGATATTTCCCTTTTGCTTCTCAATAATCTCCTTACAGATGGCAAGCCCGAGTCCTGTTCCTCCAATTCTTTTAGAGGCGCTATTATCCACTCTTCTGAATTTTTGGAATAGCTGTCCTATTTGATCCTTAGGAATGCCAAGACCATTATCCTGGATACGTACAATAATTCTATCCGACTCGTTATGCAGCAGTACTTTAACTTCATTGTTATCAGGCGAGAATTTAATCGCATTACTTAACAGATTCGTCAGAACTTGGACAATCTTATCCTTGTCCACATCAACATCCGCATTTAAAGCCTCATCCACTAGGAGTACATGATGGGTACTGCTCAGTTTATATTGATCAATTACACCTAATACAATTTCACTGAGATTCAAGTGCTCCGTGATATATTGCTGCTTACCTGACTCCATTCTCTGCAAATCAAGAAAATCATTAATGAGCTCCGTCAGTCGTTTAGCTTCTTTATGAATCGTCTCCAGATATTTAAGCTGCTTCTCAGGCTTCATGGTCTTAGACAATAACAGTTC
Organism: Paenibacillus sp. FSL H7-0716; assembly: GCF_038002705.1. Classification (NCBI taxonomy): domain Bacteria; kingdom Bacillati; phylum Bacillota; class Bacilli; order Caryophanales; family Paenibacillaceae; genus Paenibacillus; species Paenibacillus sp. FSL H7-0716. The sequence continues at coordinate 19,975 of NZ_JBBODA010000008.1, read as the reverse complement.
TGTGAAACCAAGTACACTCGATAGCGGTGTTCTTAGCTCATGACTTACCGTACTGACAAGATCAGATTTCATAAGGTCCAGCTCATATTCTCTAGTGATATCTCTGTAGACAAACAATGTACCAATACGCAGCTCGCGACGGAATACAGGGATCGCATACACATCAATATGCTTCATCGATTCAGTTCCAATGGAGTATTGCATGCTGCTGGATTCCAGAGCATCCTCAGCAATCGCTTTTTCAAAAAACATCCGCAGTTCATGATTCTCATTCGAGTGCTCAATGAAATAATCCAACCATTTCTGTCGGGGAATCAAAGTTCCTTCTGTCCACTCATAATTAAAAATGTTACTCAACGCTTTATTCATCTGCAGGAGCATACCTTCTGTATTCACAAATTGTATACCCTCGTTCACATTATTTACGATGTCCCGATTCAGCTTTCGGCCATGTTCAATCTCTTCATACATGAATAAACGTTCAATCGCCAGCGCTACGCGGTTCATCATCCCTTGAACCTCATTAATCTCTTCTTTGCTGAAGGAATGACCAACCCGGCTGCCACAGAACACTGCAAGAATCTCATCCTCTGCGTTCACAACAGTAGTGTAGAAGTCATAAACATAAACCTCACTTGCAGAAATCCCTTGCTCTGATTGTGTGGCCAGACGCTTGATTAGGTACGTTTTTTCCGCTTGCAAGCGATATAACATCTCATTATTCTCATGATCAAGATAACGCTCCACATTCTCTTGCGGAATACCTTTCACAGCCGCGATATTATCTTTCACAAGCAAGAAGAAACTCGAATCAAAGGCATACAGGCGATGCATAAACGCAATAAACTTATCGGCAAATTCATGCTTATCCAAAGTATAAGTAATATCATGATTCAGCTGATTATTTAGCTCTAGCATCATCTTGGTCTGTTCCGTATTTTTTAACGTTTCGGCTAGTTCCTGCTGCACGCTCTTCATTGAGGTGATATCGTTCGCAATAAGGATGTATTGATAAATCACACCCTCTTCATTCAGGTACGGCACAATCGTCAGATGCAGCCAGATGGGCAATCCGTCTTTGGCCAGAATCTGCAGCTCATTGTTCCACACTCCGCCTGTATTTAATTTGTTAAAGATTTTCTGATAACCCTCATCAGAGATATTATAAAGTTCAAATAACTTATAGGTGTAACCGATAATCTCAGACTTTTTATAGCGGGTATATCCACTTAAATTATCATTCGCGTAGGTAAAGACACCTTTAGCAGTAAGAATTCCGACGGCAGACGATTGATCCAAGGCTTTCATCATACTCTCAATTTCACTAAGCGAGCGCTGCAGCCTATATTGCTGATCCTGAAGTTCATCCTGCTGCGCATGCAGCTCTTCATTCTGCATCATCAATTCTTCTTCTTTATCTTGAATACTTCTAGCCATATTAAGAAAAGCATCATAAAGTCGGCCAATTTCATCTTGATTCTTAAGTTTGCCCAGAAGAATTTCTTCTCCTGCAGCCAGAGAATGGGTTGCCCCTTCCAGCTTCAGAATAGGATCTATTAGGTTCTTCAGAATCCGCCAGATCATAAAGGTGAAGATTAGCAGAATAATCGTGCTGAAAAAAAATGCGATAAAGGTAAATTCATTGGCACGTTTGATGTAATCCATAGCCATAGTATTTAATGCGGCATCGGATCGTTGCTTGTACTCTTTTGTATACGTTAAAAAATCATTCACTGATTTCGTGTTCCCATCTGCGGATAGAGCTCTCAAAGACACATAATCATCTGCTTCGACAAACCGAATCGCTTCCGGCAAAACTTTAGTTTTGTACTGAACATAAAATGCTTTCAAACCATCCCTAAACAAGGCTTCTTCCGGAGATAAACTGAGATTAGAATAGGTATCCAGAATCTTATCAAAGTTAACAAGTCCTAAGTTTAAGAGCTCTAATTCATTGTCACTCTTAAGTGCGCTGAATCCCCTCGCTCGGAAAAAAACCTCATTTAATGCAGTCGCCAATTCGTTAATCGTGTCCGCCTTATTCTGCAGATTTTCACGGTCTCTACTTAATTTGTTCTGCTCATTGTTTATGAAAAACAAAAATACAGATCCCATAATAATGATTAGCGAAAAAACCAAGGCGATGATACGAAAATACCTATTTTTGATACTGTGATTAGAGCTGCTTCCCTTTGTCACTTAGGATCCCCTCCACAATCTGTAAGAGTTCCATCGGACTAAAAGGTTTCGGCATAAAATAACGTGCGCCTGCATCTACCGCTCGAAGACGGTCTACATCTTGGGCTTTGGCTGTTAACATTAAAATAGCTGTAGCCTTCTTTTTCTCATCATCCAGTTGGCCTAGGACTTCAATCCCTGTCATTTCAGGCATCATATAATCCAATATCACCAAATCATAATAATCCTGTGACAATTTTGAAAGCGCCTCTAATCCGTTCTCGGCAGTGTGGATCTCCACGTCTTCCAAATCTTCTAAGGTGTCTACGATTAACATTCTTAATACTTCTTCATCATCCACTACCATTACCTTTTGCATAGCTGCCTAGTTCCCTCCGCTTTAGATCTCTCCTGGTGCTCACAACATTTTCAGAACCCAATTAGAACAAAAATCTATGAGCCAACCGCTCTATCCTCGACAATAACTCAGGCATATGGACCGGTTTCACTACATAATCATCGGCACCCATCTGCAGGGCATGTACAATATCCGCCTGATTATTTCTTCCCGTCAACATGATCACTAATATATTTACTTCCGGATACGTTTTGCGGATTCTTTCCAGAACTTCTACTCCATCCAGATCAGGCATCACACCATCCAGCAAAATAATATACTTCTCATCCACGGCATACCAATCCGATTGCAGGAAATCAAGCCCATTCGCATAGCTGCTGACCTTCACCTCAGCAATATTATCCGGCTCCCAAATGGCGAACTGACTTGTCACAATTCTCCGAATTAGCGTATCATCATCTACAACAATCACATTCAGAACCGAATGCTTTTTAGTAGTGGATAAATGATCCGAATAAAGCGTTGTCTGATTCCTTCCAGCATGCTTACTGGCATAAAGAGCCTGATCTGCTTCCTCAATCAATTTATCGGCTATATTCTCGGCATCTGTTACCTCAGAAATCCCGCTAGAGATAGTCACATGAAAGATTTCATTTTTTGCAAAAAAGTCAGTCGCCGCAAACCGCTCTTGAATACGCTGTATAACCAACATTGCAGATTCCGCATCCGTGTGAGGTAAGAACACTGCAAACTCTTCTCCCCCATAACGGCAAAAGGTATCCTCCAGACGGATGGAATTCTTCACAAGCTCTGAAAAGCCCTGCAGAACTTCGTCTCCGATTAGGTGACCATATGTATCATTAACGTTTTTAAAATAATCCAAATCAATCAGCGCTAACGAAAATACGCGGTTGGTCCGCTTAAAATCACCAATCAGCTGCTTCATAACTTGATTAAAGTGTTTGCGATTGAATGCGCCGGTCAAATCATCCACGATGATGGACTCCTGCCATTCTCTCTTGAGCTGAAAGCGATTTTTGATCAATACCAGAAATAAATCAATATCTACAGGCTTCGGTAAAAAATCCATCACACCTAACGAATACGCCTGCATTTGCGTCGCTTTGGAGTACTCCCCGCTAATAATGATAATGGGAATTCGTTCTTTTTTGGCCTTGCCGATAATTTGGTTCAACACCTCAATCCCGCTTTTATCCGGTAAAAGAATATCCAGCAGAATGAGATCTGGTTTTGTTTCATAAAAGATTTTGAGTCCCCGTTCAGCAGATAAGGCAATGCTTACATAGTAATTCTGCTTCTCCAATGACTCTTTCAGATAAGCAACTAGCTCTACATCGTCATCGATAAGAAGAATATCATTCTGCGTGAGCGTCTCAGCGGGTCCCTTTTTATCCAATGCTTTAACAGAGCTTGAAGCTGCCAATGAATGGACATTAAACAATGGAATCAGTGGATATAAATAATCCCCCCATTCCTCGACCGACCAACTCTTAAGACTGCTTTCCATGAAATAGGGCAGCGTATCCTCGGCAAATTGTTCGACATCTGGTAATCCGACAGTTCCAGCAGTGCCTTTTAAATTATGCAAAAAACGATAAATGTCCTTTTCCTTCACTTCCGCCTGTTCCGTCCATTCCTGGAGGGTCATCTTCGTTCTTTGCTCAACCATGTCTTTATATTTTTGTGTAGTCATATTTACTCCTTCAGACTATCATATCAAACTCTCAGTTCATCACATTTTTTATAGGCTGTCAAATGAATTTTCTATAATTTCAGCTGTCAAAATAAATATTTAATCAAACTGACAAAAAACCTTTGGTTGAAGCTTGTTTCATCATTTGCAATAATAGTTGGAATGGTTCATTTCCGTATACACGGTGAAATCAATAAATACAAAGGGAGGCTGTATTCATGAAGGGAATTATTACTGTATTGGGAAAAGATAAAGTAGGGATTATTGCTAAAGTATGTACATATCTAGCCGAACACAATTTGAACATTCTGGATATTTCGCAGACGATTGTTCAAGATTATTTTAACATGATGATGATTGTAGACATTTCTAGCTCAACTAAAGCTTTTGAGAATATTGTAGAGGAATTACATTTGCTTGGCGAATCGATTGGCGTGGAAATCAAGCTTCAGCATGAGGATATTTTTAATATTATGCACCGAATCTAGGAGGATGGCTGACCATGATATCACTAGTGGAAGTACAAGAAACGAATAAGATGATTCGTGAAATGAATCTGGATGTGCGTACCATAACGATGGGGATCAGCCTCATGGATTGTGCCCACACGGATATGCGCACCTTTAATCAAAATGTATATGACAAAATCACCAGATCCGCTGAAAAGCTCGTAAAGACGGGTGAAGATCTGGAAAGACAATTTGGGGTTCCTATTGTTAACAAACGGATCTCTGTCACACCCATCGCTATTGCCGCTGGTGCGGTGAAGACAGATACCTATGTACCTGTTGCTGAAATCCTGGACAAGGCTGCAAAAGAGGTAGGCGTTAACTTTATCGGCGGCTTCTCTGCACTTGTACAAAAAGGCTGCACCAAAGGCGATCGTATTTTGATTGACAGTATTCCTGAAGCATTGGCAGTCACTGAACGAGTCTGCTCCTCGGTCAATGTCGGTTCCTCCAGAAGTGGAATCAACATGGACGCTGTGAAATTAATGGGCGACATCATTATCCAAACTGCGGAACGTACCAAGGATCGGGATTCCATCGGCTGCGCCAAGCTGGTAGTCTTCTGTAATGCAGTTGAGGACAACCCTTTTATGGCCGGAGCATTTCACGGGGTTGGAGAGCGGGAATGTGTCATCAACGTTGGCGTCAGCGGTCCTGGTGTAATCAAACGTGCGCTTGAAGAGGTTAGAGGGCAGGATTTTGAAACCTTATGTGAAACCATTAAACGGACAGCCTTCAAAGTCACACGTGTCGGTCAGCTAGTTGCTCAAGAGGCTTCCAAACGGATGAATGTTCCTTTTGGGATTATCGATCTATCCTTAGCTCCTACTCCAGAAATCGGTGATTCCATTGCCGAAATCTTTCAAGTCATGGGTCTGGAGGAAGCTGGCGCTCCGGGAACAACCGCTGCTCTGGCGATCCTAAATGACAATGTTAAAAAAGGTGGCGTAATGGCCTCCTCCTATGTAGGTGGGCTTAGTGGAGCCTTTATTCCGGTCAGTGAAGATCACGGCATGATTCAAGCGGTTCAGCGGGGTGCCCTTACACTAGAGAAGCTGGAAGCTATGACCTGTGTGTGTTCCGTAGGACTGGATATGATAGCTATCCCAGGAAGCACCACCAAGGAGACTATTTCCGGCATCATCGCCGATGAAGCGGCTATCGGCATGGTGAATAACAAAACCACTGCGGTTCGCGTGATTCCAGTAATCGGCAAGGACGTTGGTGAAATGGTCGAATTTGGCGGTCTGCTCGGATATGCACCAGTTATGGCAGTAAACGGCTTCAACTGCGCAAACTTCGTTAATCGTGGCGGACGAATCCCAGCTCCAATTCATAGCTTTAAGAATTAATAGAAACCTCAAACAGCAAGTCCCTATTTGCACTTAGGAGACTTGCTGTTTTTTTATTAATCTGATGCTGAGAATGTTTGTTTCTCTTGATTAAGCCCGTTGGATACCGATATTAGGTGTTCCGCCGGTCAAATCGATAAATAATACATAATCATTTCCATCCGTGCCCTTCAGCACGAGACCAGTCTGACCTACAGCACCTACAGAAAAGTATCGAACCTGTTGCAGACTGGTAGGAGCGCCTGGTGGCAATGTTGCTTGGTTCGTAGCAATCAACCGGGTTGCAGCTCTGATGGTGCCTGCCCCGCTAATTTCACCGGTTACCCCCAGATGTCCGAGTATGGATTCGCTGCCGTTCACATTTAGGCTTCCCATTATAGTCTGACTACCATTCAAATGCAGATTCGAATCGATAGTCTCATTTCCATTAACGTGCAGATCATTTTGAATGGTCTGACTTCCTGTAACTAGAACGTTATCGAAGGTTGGCAAGGCGATCATCCCTTTCAGGTTTTATAGTATATCTTATGTTAAACAAGCCAGCTCTGTCATAGATAGATATACAGCTTTCACTAAATCCGCTTTTTATCTTCGAGACTCTGATTAATGGTCTTATACCTAAAGTCAAAATAACCCCCTACACATATAATGATTAGCAAGACTCGGTGCTAGAGCGGACGACTGGCTCCACAGAATACAGGAGGAATTATGAAGAAGACAGCTAATAGGCTCACTCCTGAAAGGCCTTCAAGTCACGAAGTCACCATCAGCCAAGTTAATCCATTGCAACACCATAACCTCATCCTAGAGATGAACTCTTATAGAGCGGAACCTCTGCAACGGGAACTCAAGCAATTAAGAATATTGCTGCTGGTTCCTACAGTGGCAAGTGATAAAATGCCTAATGTACGACTTTTTAAGGATCATCTAAGGCATTTGGTCAAAGAAGTACTTGCTATTAAATTCCAGCATAATCTGGAGGAATATTTAGCCCATTTTCAACCTGATCTAATATTAGCTCTAGGATCGGAGACTCTATTTCCGGAGGAGAACCTCCCTGCTCTGAAGGCTTCCAACGTTCCCAAAGCGGTATGGATGGCAGATGCTGCTTGTCTTACTCCAACAGAACGTAATCTGGCATTGTTATTCGATTATATTTTTACACAGAACATTGCTAATCTAATCTATTATCAAGGTTTATGGGGCAAACATTCCAGCTATCTCCCATATGCTGCGGATACGGATCTCTATTATCCAAGACGTGTGGAGAACTGTTATCAGAGTGACGTACTCATTCTCGGCGATTTTCAAATCGATAGTATGCTTTACACCTTGGCGTATTCAGACCTATTTCAAGGCCTTAAGGTAATGATCGCCGGGCGTGGTTGGGAACCCCCCAGAAATTTCATTGATATCACCCATAGTAAAGAGATGTCCAGCTATTATAATGGAGCAAAAATCGTCATCAATTGCACTGGTTCTGTGCAGCAGATTATGGAGGTTACCGCTTGCGGTGTATTTCAGTTAGTGGAGGATCATCCCCATCTTCATAATTACCGAATTGCAGAAGAAGATCTCATTCGTTTCCAGAACTTCAAAGAGCTCTCCGATAGCTTTAAGCACTATTTTTCACATAGTGAAGAAAGAAGAATCTTTGCCTCTCGTGCTTTAAAGGAACTAAAGTATAACCATTCCTATATTCAGCAAGGAAAGTTGCTGCTGAGAAAAATATTCAAGGAACCATAGGGGGGACCTGACTTGAAATGCATTGCTTTTTTATTGCCTCAGTTTCATCAGATCTCTGAGAACGATTCCTGGTGGGGTGAGGGTTTTACAGAATGGACAAATGTCAGGAAGGCTACAGCTCTTTATCCTGAACATGATCAACCCAAGAAGCCATTAAATAATAATTACTATGATTTAACGGAACCTAAAGTGAAACAGTGGCAGGTGGAGACTGCAAAGGCTCATGGCATTTACGGTTTTTGTTATTATCACTATTGGTTTAATGGCAGGCGACTACTGGAACAACCGGTTCAACAGATTCTTGCGAGCAAAGAGCCTGACTTCCCCTTTTGCCTTTCTTGGGCTAACGAACCCTGGACACGTAGCTGGGATGGCACCGAAGAGGATGTCCTGATGCCACAGGAATACGGAGAAGAACGCGATTGGCGAATGCACTTTTATGCTTTGCTGGAAGCCTTCAAAGATGATCGATATATCCGGGTGGAGGATAAGCCTGTCTTTATCATTTATCGATCTGCTAGTATCCCGCACTGTGAAGAAATGCTTCAATATTGGCGCGAATTGGCTCTGCAGAACGGACTTAAAGGACTTCATCTGGTCCGGACACTGGGCGGTTTCCCCCTAAAGAAAGAGCAAGGATTCGATGCCAGTCTGGAATTTGAGCCGCATTACACATTCGCACATGGCGGGGTTAAGCATTTATGGAGCTCAAAGCAGGTGGAGGATCAGAAGCATATCGTAATTGATTATGACGAGTTATGGGAATCCATGTTGGAGCGTACACCCCATAGGGACGGAGAAATCATATATCCGGGAGCCTTTGTCAACTGGGATAACACACCACGTAAAGGCGCTGCCGGACAAAGCACCTTAGGCGCTAATCCGCAAAAATTCGGCCAATACCTTTCACGACAAATTGAGCGCGCCAAAAAAATGTTCAAAAGTGAATATATTTATATCAATGCCTGGAATGAATGGGCTGAAGGTGCCTACCTAGAACCGGATGTGCGTTATCAATATCAATACTTGCAGGCCGTTAAGGAAGCCCTGCAATTTCATCACAAAGAAGATCCTTCTTAGCCGTAGCGCCAGAAGGATCTTTTTCATTCTATGTTATCTTTCCGATGACTGCACTCTGGCGCTTCTTGCACTCACCAATCTCCAGCCAGTTAATAAAGCAGCCACTAAACATATCGATGCCGAGGTTACAAACACTACATGCATACCCTCGATAAATAACTCTGGCCGACCGGGAACTAACCCTGTCACCCGATAACCTGCTCTAGTGCTCATCACTTGAAAAAGAATTGTAGTAGCAATTGTTATGCCGACAACCATACCAACATTACGAACTAACGAATTGACACTACCCGCAGAACCAAGCTGTGTTCTTGGTACCTTAGACATGACAAGCGAATTGTTCGGCGATTGAAATAGACCACTTCCTATACCCAGCATAGCGATCCACACACCTACCAGCACAACAGAGCTTCCTACATGAAGCTGAGCTAATCCGAACTGCGCGATAACCATGACCACCAGCCCTGCAAAAGTCAAAAATTCCGAGCCTATTTTATCCGATAGCGCACCACTCATTGGAGCCACGACTACCATGCATATCGGCAACAGCATCAACAAGAAACCTGCATAGAATGGCGATAAATTAAGCATGTTCTGTGCATAAAACGGCGCGATAATATTGAAGCAGAAATTCGCTGTAAATACGAGAAAACCACATAAGATACTTAAAGAAAACAACGGATTCTTAAATAATGACAGTTGCAACAGCGGTTCTTTTCTGCGAAGCTCCATCCATATGAAAGCAACGAAGCTGACTACAGCAACAATTATTGATGTAACAATTAAGCTGTTACCATATCCAAGCTGTTGACCTAGTAATAATCCTGCGAACAAAGTAATAATAAAGACAGCGAACAGTAAACTGCCCGGCACATCAATCGAAGATTTCACTCTCGTTAAATCCTTAGGCAATACCTTCCAGCCAAAAAATATAGCGATCAGGCCAATAGGGACGTTTACCCAAAAGATATACTCCCAGCCTAAGGTGGAAACCATAATCCCGCCTAGACTTGGACCGGCTATACTTCCCAGAGACACGAATGTACCAATGAAACCAAGGGCTTTACCACGCTCCGTGGCAGGAAAGATATCCGTTACAATTCCCTGACTGTTCGCCATGGTCATCGAAGCACCTAAGGCTTGAATAACACGCGAAGCAATTAAGGCTGGTAAGCTTACGCTAAGCCCACACAGCATAGATCCAATAACAAATATAATCGTGCCAATCTTAAAAATTCGAATCTTTCCTACGATATCTCCAAGCTTGCCGAAGAAAAGGATCGCCGCACAGATCGCCATTAAATAACCTGTTGTTACCCATTCGATTTGCGCCATGGGCAGCTTCAGTTGTTTGGATAGCTCAGGCAGAGCAATATTGACAATACTACCATCAAGGGTGGACATAAACGTAAAAATATTCAGAACAATTAAGATCATCCAGCGCTTCTTCTGAATTTCTTTATCCTCCTGGTAGGTTGCACTTACAGAACTCATAACTAACACCTCATTAAATATTAATAATCACTGTTTAGTTGCGCACGCAACCAAACTCGCCATACCCAGTGTACAACAATTTAGTTGCGTGCGCAACGACTTTATTGTACACTTTATTTCAAGGCAACAAATGAGCGAACATATAACCCAAAGAGGTGTCTATATTGGCAAGAGAGCCTATCGGGAAGCTAATTTCCCATCTTCACCGTCAAAATCAAAAGAAACTGGTTAAGCAATTTGTCCCCTATGGAATCGGTAGTGGTGGACAGCATAGTTTTCTTAAATTGATTCTTTCTCGGCCAGGCATTACTCAGGATCAGTTAACTGCCGAATTGAAGTTCGATAAAGCAACTACAGCACGTTCTGTGAAGCAATTAGAGAATTCGGGATATATCGAGCGCAAAGACGATCCTAATGATCGACGCTCTCACCTTCTATATCCTACCCCGAAAGCCATTGATTTCTTCCCAGTTTTACAGTCCATCTTAGATGAATTTAATAAAAGCCTTGTTGGCCATTTAACCGATGAAGAAGTAGAGCAACTACATTTCCTGCTGCAAAAGATCAGCAAAAACGAAGAATAGAACACAAGAAAAAAGGATGTCCCAAAGCCACTTGGCTGTTGAGGCATCCCACGTTTACTTTTGCTTTACAAGCTCAGTAACTTCTTCCGTAATCTCTTCCCCGCCCATACTCTTCCATTTAGCTACAAACGCATCAAAATCACTAAGCGGTGAATCACCCACGATGATATTTAAGAACGTCTCATTCTCCAGATTCTGCAGATCCGGCCATTTGGTCTTCATTAGTCTGGTGTTCCCATAAAAGACCCCACGCACTCCCTCTATAGCAGTTGAGGTTAACACAGCTACTCCGTATTTATACGCATTCGCTGCTTTCCAGCCTTCAAGATCTTTTTTGGGCTGCTCTGTCTCCGCTACCCATTGATCATAAATGAGCCGGGTATCAGAATTTAATGTATCCGGGTCTATCTTTCCGTGCAAAGCCTGCTGGATATCAGCATAATGTTTCTCAATCGCATCCCTATAATCTATCAGAAGATCGAACGGATAATAAGCACGCAGCTGAATGCCTGTCTGCGCAGAGAAATCACCCAGCTTTTTTACCTCCTCTTGATTAGGGTCCTGTCTTCTTTCGAGTCTTGTAAACACGTTTAATTGCTTGATGACAGCCTCAGGATGTTCAAACCCTTTACGCACAACAAGATATCGATCTGTTACCGGCGCCAAATGAGCGACAAACTTACCGGAGTCGTCAACTGGAGCTGCATATGCTCTCCATTCTGCCTTCGTATCCAAAGCTACTGCCTCTGACAAAGGATAATAAGGCATCCACCAAGGACCAAAAAACATTCCGGATTTACCTGTAATAATTGGCTCCTGAGTTTCCTTATAGAGTGCAAAGTCCGGATCCAGCAACCCGCGTTTATACCAATCAGCAAGTTTAGCAAGCGCTTGTTTGGTCTCTGGTGTAATGGAGCCATACACGATATTGCCGTTGTTATCCTTAATCCAATTCGTGGGGAAAGCGTGAAATGCACTAAACACAGCATCCAGACCATTAACTAATGGTTTAGTTCCATATACGATATTTTTATAGCCGCTTAGACCGACAGTATCTCTTTTTCCATTTCCATCAGGGTCTTTTTCAATAAAAGCTTTGGCAATTTTCTCGATGTCTTCAAAAGTTTGTGGAGGCCGCAGCTCCAGCTTCTCCAGCCAATCCTGACGTACCCAGAGCAGCACGGGAGAGTCTGCATCAATAGCTACATTCGGTAATCCATATAATTTACCATCGCGGGAAGCGTCCTCTAATGCCTCACCCTTTGTAGAATTGTACATATCCTTGATAAGTTCAGAACCATATATTTTATAAGTCTCTGTCAAATCTTCAATCATATCATTATCAATTAATTTCTTCAGTTGATCCCGATCCACAACCATGGCATCAGGCAAATCGTTGCTATCAATGGCAAGCTGTACCTTTTGCGTAAAAGCATCCTCACCCTTCGCTTCCCACGAGTGAACCACTTTGATATTCGTAATACTCTCTAAATAACGGGTGATTGGATTGTTATCATTGCTGTCACCTGTATTAAGTCGCGAGTCGGGAACCTTAAATCCCACTCGAATCACAATCGGATCCTCGTATTTGCTATAAGCGATAGAAGTATCTTCATCTCCTGCCTGAGGGCTTGCAACCGAATCTACAGTACCGATATTGTCACGACATGATGTCATTCCGATGACCATAAACACTAGGAGGATAGATTTCCAAAATTTCATATTTGGTTTTTCCCCTCCGCACGGAATTCACTTGGTAATTTACCAATACGTTCTCTGAACAATCTGCTGAAATAACGATCATCCTCAAAACCGGACCGCGAGGCAATCTCACAGACCGGAAGTGTAGTCTCCAGCAGCAGTGATTTAGCAAGCTCCAGCCGCATTCCCCGTAAACATTCACCAAATGTCTCTCCGGCAAAACGAGCGAAACATTGGCTGAAATAACCACGGCTCATATTAATGACGGCTGCTACGTCGCTCTGATTGATTTTGTCACCTGCATGGCTCTGCATATAACGAACTGCACGAATAAGACAGGACATAACCTCTTTAGTTAATCCAAGCTCCAGCATTCTTCGTCCCACATGATCAGAAAATCGCCGCAGCCAGTTCTTCCAATGGCACCAGTTCAGATTATGGGAAATGTCCTTTTCCAGTTGAGCAGCATCTTCAGGCTTTAATAGTAAAGAACTCCAGCTTTGTATTAGAGAGTGTGCAAACGCCAGAAACTGATCAGAACAGGGTTTCTGCTGAAGTATGTTTGCTACAAATTTCTCCCACTCCTTTCCATCAATTGTCCACTTCAAATTCTGTACTTGCTCCAGCAAATTATCCGCCTCTTGTTTTGAATAGGGAGCCCCTGGTTCCTTCTTTATGTCTTCATATTTCAATGAGGTCAAATCCTCAGGTTCTGGATGATAAAATAGAATACGGCGTAATTTCGCAGTGAGCTGTTCCTCTAATTCCTGTAACGGTTGATCTCTCAATCCACTGATCAGCGCGGTCTGCCATCGTCCGGATAGCTGGATCTTTAGTTCACGTTTGCTCTCATCTATTGAGAAACGATGCAATAAGGGTGACATCCACATCTCATGAAAAGTAATAAGCGGATTATTTTTCACGCTGGACAGCTGAAATAATTCTTCTTCATTGCACTGAGGATTTAGTGGCAAATACAGCAGAGCCTTATCAGCAGCCATACGTTTACTTTCCCCACGAACCAGAGCATCCCGAGTATTGTCCTCCCATTTAATGCGATCAACAAGACGTCTGATAGTTTCATCTGCATTTTCCATCTCAAGCAGTGTTTTTACAATATAGTCAACGGCTCCTAAACGCATAGCCTCCTGAACATAGTCAAATTCATGATGACAAGTAAGGACAACACAGCGAATACCTGCGAAACGTTGTCTAACCATTTTAATGAGCTCGAAGCCTGAAATACCCGGCATGGTCAAATCCACAAATAATAAATCTACTTCCTGCTGTTGAAGCAGCTCCAAAGCAGATTTACCATCACCTGCCTCCCCAACTATAACAATCCCTAAGGATGACCAATCGATCAGGGATATGAAGCCTTTCCGCACGAGTCTCTCGTCATCGACAACTACAGCCTTAATCATCGAAGTCCTCCTTACCTTTCCTCGGAATCACAATGGATACAACCGTACCTTCTCCTGGCTTACTAAACATCTCTAGCTTCATTTGTTCTCCATAATAGGTTCTAAGCATCCGGTTCACATATGAAAAACCAATTCCAAGTCCCCGTTTTTTCGCTCCATCATCAGACAAAAGCTGATCTAATGTATCTGCATCCATCCCAGCGCCGTTATCTTTTACACATAACTGAACTTCTCCTTCACCATGTTTCGTTATCTCAACATCTACCTTGCCATTATCGCTTAATCCATGATAAATCGAGTTCTCCACCAGAGGCTGAAGTAAAAATCTCGGGACAGCCACAGACAATACATCCTCATCAGCTTCAACGTTAAATTCAAATTCATAATCATAACGGATACGCTGCAGCTCCATATAATTTCGAATCGCTTCAATTTCCTCGCCAATGGTAACAATGATGCTTTGCTTGCCCAGATTATAATGCAGCACCTTTACAAGAAGAGTGACCAGCTTGTCGATCTCCTTCTGGCCGTTTAGCCGGGCCATCCACTGTACCGTATTTAAGGTATTATGCAAAAAATGAGGATTGATCTGGCTGAGCAACTTCTCAATCTCAAATTGGCTTTTCTGTTTCTCATTATGGGCAACCGCAACAATCAGCTCATTCACCTGTTTTTTCATCTGCTGAAAGTTGGTAAGCACGAAATCAAATTCTTCTACATTCGTATAGGCTACCGGAGCGGTAACATTTTCCGCCATTCGGTTGATTTCAAGGTTGACCTTACGCAACGGACCATAAATTTTCCTCCAGATGATCCAAGCCAGAAATCCGGCAAAAAGAAGGGTGGAAAAGGCAAGTAAGATCATTTTAAAAAACCAAGAATAAATTTCACTGTTGAATTCGGATTTTTTCACAACGGCAATAAGTTTCCAGCCCTGAGGACTCGCGTAACGAAACAGATGATATCCGCTTAGCGTTTCATGGGTGAGATTGGAGTTGCTTCCCGCAGCTTTAATAATACTTAGCGGAAGTTTGCCATCGATCACTTTTGTACTATTACCTTGCTGATTGACCAGCAGATGATTTACTTTCATCCCGTAGGACTCCTGATTAAAGATTTTGCGAAACAAACTATAATTTGTCTCCAAATAAATATATAGCTTATGCTGGCCCGGCACACGGACAATCCGCTGCTCCGAGAACACGAGATTATCACCAACAGCGTACATAGTGGGATGTGGTCCATAATAGTCAGCCCCGTTATATCGCATAAAGGACGGCAATGTACTGATATCAAAATTTCTGCGTGCGCTCATGTTGGTGAACAGAACGGGATCATCGCTGTCCGGCATAATGTAGGCTGTAAGTCCAATATAAGGGTTCGTAAAATTGACTAGATTGATCTTCTGGTTGATGGAATTCATCATTTGCGATTTGCGAAAAATTTGTTTTTCCTGAATAAATGAGGACATCTCCTGCACAATCTGACCGTCCAAAGCAAACTGTTTGGAGGCAAAATCCATATTGTCGATGGCATTCTCCAGGCTTGAGGCTTCCTGCCTTAGACTAGCGCTGATCCCGTTGCCAATTTTACCTGAAAGGATGGAGTAAATAGAGGTGTAGGTTACGAATCCTACTAAGAGAAGCGGAAGTAGTGTTCCGATTACTAGATAGATAAATAAGGTATTGCGTAAGGATTTGACAGCTGGAGTATGACTCCGCAGGGGTACTCTTACCATCTGGATTATCCTCTTCTTTCTATCTGAAAGCGTTTTATATTAATGTGAGAATACCACATTTATCCTTAATTGAATAGAATAAGGCAGAACAGCCTCCACGCCGCCCCGCCTTATTTTATAGTTACTAGCCGTGTTTATTTAACGCTTTTACGGGCCTCGAACAATTCCTCAGCCTTTTTAATCGAGAAATCCATAACTTCGGAATACCCAAGACCATTTACCTTATCATGCATTTCTTTATTCAACTTATCGTATTCCGCTTGATCTTTAGCAAAGACCATTTTCCAGGAAATCTGTTGAATAACCGTACCGATTTGTTTATTCTTTTGTTCCACTGTTTTATCCATGGTTAATGGCTCTTTGCCAGTGAAACCTTGTGGTGCTACAGCCAATAGATTGTTTTTCTCAAAATACTCCTTAGGAGTCAGAACGCCCATTTTCGCTCTCCAGTCACTATCAAGCTTGGAAGGGTTACGCTCTAGGGTTGTTGTCCACAGATTATGATCGAATGGCTCACTATTCTCTGGATTCACCATCGCCGGAACCACAAACGAGAAGTTCATTTGATTGGAGCCATAGTAGTAGTCACCCCCGCCGTATTCAGCAGGAACTTGAGTATTCTGTTGATCAGTATAAGCTTTCCAACCAAAATCAGTCACTGCAGGTTTGCCGTTTGCATCAATATCCCAAGTCAGACCTTGAGGTCCGTTAGGTACTGCTGTTCCACTTCCTGCAGAAATCATTGCACCTTCCGGTGTGTACATCCAGTTAATGAATTCCATTATTCTAGCAGGTTCCTTAGCTTTTGCGCCGATTGCAATAATACCGTTACCACCGTAAACATTGAAGCCTGTGGAATACATCAATTCATCTTTGAACGGAACCAGCGCAAAACCTTTACCTTCGGCTGTTCTTTCTGGTGTATTGTAGTTAGCAGCTCCAAGCCATGGGAACCAAGAGAACAATAGACGACCATCTTTGTATTTTGCTACAACATCGTCAAATTTTTGCGTCATAGAGTCCGGATCAACCAGACCCATTTGGTTAGCTTCAAAATACAGTTTGAGAGATTTCATGTACCAGCTATCTTCAGATAAGAAGTCATAATACTTTTCTTCATCTGCCTTAACATACACAGCAGTATCAGGAATTTCGTCATAGCCCATCATGTTTGCGAACTGTTTAGCCAATGTCATTTTATAGTTGCCATCCCAATCAGACCACATCGAGAAAGCATAGGTTTTTTTGCCTTGTTCGTTCTTAGGCTCGAGCTCTTGCATTTTTTTCAGCACAGGCAGATAATCTTCAATCTTTGTAATTTCTGGCGCTCCAATTTGTTGGTAAAGATCAAAGCGCAGATCTGGACCCCAAGTCATATCTTTTCCTTCAGAAGGTCCGGATGGGTTAGAAGCTACGCTGTTCCCCATACCAAAGACTGATGATCCACCGCCAAAAGCTACCTTTGCTTTCTCAATAGCTTTTGGAAAAGTGCTGGAAATGTCTTTTCCGTAATTGTCCAAAAGACCGTCCTGTGTCCAGTCCAAGAGCAGCTTTCCTTTGATGGCGTTTGGATAGTGGTTCTTGTCGTCACCGAAAATGATGATATCTCCAAGATCTCCGGAAGCCATCATTGCAGAGATTTTGGTATCTCCACCAGTCAGGTTTGAAGCTACAATGTCCATTTCGATGTTGAACTTATCCTTGATGATTTTTGCAAACCATCCGGTCTGTGGACCGACATAGTTAGCGGTTGTTGAGAATACAGTCAGCTTCAGCGGCTTGGAATGATCAAGCGCTCCGTCATCCGGTGCTGCTGTCTCTTCCGCCGGGGCATTCGTGGCAGCCGACGTAGGTTTCTCTGTGCTCGTGTTTTTGCCCGAGTTAGCCGAATTATTCCCCCCGCCACATGCTGCAAGAACGAAGACCAGGATTACGGATAGCATGACAAGCGATGCTCTTCTTAATCTCATTGCTTTATACCCTCCCTTTCATCTCTTCACTTATAGTTCAACTCTGCTTATAGCAGAGGAAAACCCAGTTCTGGTCCAAAGTGGCCACCCATCAGCCTTTAACCGCACCGATCATAATTCCTTTGACAAAAAAGCGTTGGAAGAACGGATACACGATCAAAATCGGCAATACGACGATCATCGTTACAGTCATCCGCACAGAGGTTGGAGTCTGCATATTCGCTGCACTAGCGGCCATATCTGGCGAATTACGTATTAAGGCTGCGAGTGAGCTGGATTCGTTCAAATAACGCCATAATAAGAACTGGAGCGTAAAGTATTTCGTATCTGTCATCAGAAATGCCGTATCAATAAAGGCATTCCACTGATTCACCGCTGAGAAAATCGTAATCGTAGCCAAGATAGGCGTTGTAAGAGGAACAATGATACTCCAGAACACCCGGAAGTACCCTGCTCCATCCATTGACGCCGACTCCTCAAGTGAGGGCGGAATAGCCTCGACGAAGGTTTTGACCAAAATGATATTAAAAGGAGTAATAATGGTTGGCAAAATATAAGCCAGGTAGTTATTAGTCAGATGCAAGTTATGCATGGTGATATACCATGGGATCAGCCCTGCGCTGAAATACATCGTAACTACAACACTGCGGTACCAAATACTCCGGCCCCACATCTCCTTTTTGGTGAACAAGTACCCAAGGAATGCCGAAGATCCAACGGTGAGCAAAGTACCTACAACTGTTCTATAAATAGAGACTGTCGCCGCATGACCTAAACCACTGATTCTTAGAACCTTACTATAATTATCAAAATGGATCTGCCTTGGATAAAATTTGATATACCCTGCTGCGCTAAGATCATTCGAACTGATCGTATTAATGAACAAATAGTAGAATGGATAAATGCATGACAGGGTGAACAATCCAAAGAGTGTGTAGATAATAATTTGAAAGATTAATTCTCCAGAAGTTAGTTTTTTCTTTCTCAAATGGGATCACCCCTGCCTTAAATGATAGATTCGTCACGCACCATCTTGGATAATGTGTTTGCCGCGAACAGTAGAATTACACTGACGACCGACTTCAGCATACTGACAGCTGTGGCAAACGGAAAGTTGTTAGCGAACGCAATATTGTATACATAAAGATCCAGCACTTCTATGGAATCTTTATTCATCGCATTTTGAAAGGCAAAGTACTGCTCCATCCCGTTATTGACCAGGTTACCTATGGAGAGCAGCAGTAGGACAAAGAAGGTTGGGATAAGACCCGGAATGGTAATATGCCAGATTTTACGGAACCGGCTTGCACCATCCACCTCTACGGCTTCATACAACTCCTGATCAATGCCTGCGATTGCAGCAAGATAGAGAATGGCACCCCAGCCTAACGATTTCCACCAATACCAAATGATCATCGTGACCCAAATATTCGAGCTGGAGGCTAAAAAGTTATAACCCTCATCAACGATTCCAAGCTGCACTAAAATGTGTGTGATGACCCCGTTATCAACGGAGAACAACGAGAAAGCCAATGCATATACCAGAATCCAGCTGATAAAGTTCGGAATCGTGGTTAGCGTCTGCACCATCTTGCGATACCAACCTGACTTAATCTCGGTCAGAAAAATCGCAAAGATCACTGGAAATATCGAGGTAATTAGTCCAAGTGAACTCATGGCAAGAGTGTTCTTCAGCACGCGCACAACCTCTGCGGTCTGTGTTGGATTGGATACAATCGTCTTGAACCATTTCAACCCGACATATGGCGTGTCAGACAACGGTATTCCGGGAATGAAATCATAAAATGCATAAATCCATCCGCTGATCGGCAGATAATAGAAAATAAAGGTGACAACAAGAAACGGAAAAGCCATGAAGAACAATTTATGTTTGTTCTTCATCTTCCAGCGGGATCGATGAACCGGATCGACGCTGGGAAGTAATTCACCAGAAGGTACCCCCATGTCGGAATCTCCTATACCCAGATTTTGATTACGTTTTCATAGTATCAGAACCTTTACGTATGACGAGATAGAACACAGAACGGCCTCACTGGAGAACCGTCTGATGCTTGTGAACCAAATTCGCATATATTTCGACCATTTTCTACCTAATCGCTGTGGGTC